>SCPW01000356.1 GCA_004298605.1 Gallionella sp. | reverse complement strand
CAGCAGGCTTTTGCCGCCGGCCGCGTGCATCAGCTCGCGCGCCAGGTGCATGTCATCGCCGTTGCGCGGGAACGACACGGCCAGGTAGTCCGCCTTGATGAGCGCTGCGGTCTTGATGTCTTCCTTGTCCTTGTCGGTCAGCGCGGGCGCGGTCAGCCCGCCGCCCTTGCGGTTGATGCCTTTGTTGTTGGATAGCACGCCGCCGCGCACCACCTTGCAAATCACCTCGGAGCCCTTGACTTCGATCACATCGAATTCCAGCAGGCCGTCATTGAGCAGCAGCACCGAGCCCTTGCTGACATCCTTGGGCAGGTCTTTGTAGTCCAGCCCGACGCGCTCCTGGTTGCCCAGCCCATCCAGCGCGGCATCCAGAATGAAAGTGTCGCCATTGTTCAGGGTGATTTTGTCATGCTCAAATTTGCGCACACGTATTTTCGGACCCTGCAGGTCGGCCAGGATTCCGACGATACGGTCGCATGACGCGGCCGCCGCACGCACGGTCTCGGCGCGCTTCATATGGTCTTGCGCCGTGCCGTGCGAAAAATTCATCCGCACCAAGTCAACCCCGGCGCGTATCATTTTTTCGAGGACTTTCTGGTCGCTGGAAGCGGGTCCCAGCGTTGCAACTATTTTGGTTCTACGCAACATAAATTGTTAATCCCCGCTGCAAGCGCAGCCTCCGCTACCACCACCACAACCGGATTCTTTTTTCACCGCACGCTGCTCCAGAATTTCCACTGCCGGTAATTTTTTACCTTCCAGGAATTCCAGAAACGCACCGCCCGCTGTAGAAATGTAAGACACCTTGTCGTAAATGTCGTATTTCTGGATCGCGGCTATCGTGTCGCCACCGCCCGCCAGGGTGAATGCTTTGGTTTCGGCGATCGCCATGGCGATTTTTTTGGTGCCTTCGCCAAACTGATCGAATTCGAACACGCCGACCGGGCCGTTCCACACTACCGTACCGGCCTTCATGATGATATCGGCCAACTCTTGTGCGGACTTGGGGCCGATATCGAAAATCATTTCGTCGTCGGCCACGTCCTTCGCGTCTTTCACGACGGCTGGGGTGTTTTCGTTGCCGGCTACAAACGGAGGTTCTTTCCCTACCACCACATCACTTGCGATGGGGATGCTCGCCCCGCGTGCCGTCATTTTTGCGATAAGCGCCTGTGCGGTTGGAACCAGATCATTTTCACACAGCGACTTGCCGACCGGATGGCCGGTGGCCTTGAGGAAGGTGTTGGCGATACCGCCGCCGACCACCAGTTGTTCGCATTTTTCGGACAGCGATTCCAGCACTGTCAGCTTGGTCGAAACTTTGGAGCCGCCGACGATAGCCACCATCGGGCGCGCCGGGCTGAGCAGGGCTTTGGTCAATGCTTCCAGCTCTTCGGTCAACAAAATACCGGCAGCGGCCACCGGTGCGTACTTGGCCACGCCGTGGGTCGAAGCTTCGGCGCGGTGCGCCGTACCGAATGCGTCCATGACAAATACGTCGCACAGTGCCGCATATTTTCTCGCGGTTTCATCCAGGCTTTTCTTCTCGCCTTTATTGAAACGGCAGTTTTCCAGCAAAACCAGTTCGCCCTCGGCAACCTGGAAACCGCCGTCCACCCAATCTTTGATCAGGCGCACCGGTTTGCCCAGTTTGTTGGCGATGACATTGGCTACTGGCTTGAGCGAATTTTCTTCGGAATAAACGCCTTCTTCGGGGCGTCCCAGATGCGAGGTCACCATGACGCGCGCGCCGGCCTCCAGCGCGAAATTGATGGTCGCCATCGAGGCGGTGATGCGCGCATCGGAGGTTACCTTGCCGTCCTTGACGGGTACATTGAGATCGGAACGGATCAGGACGCGTTTACCCTTGAGATCCAGATCGGTCATTTTGATTACGGACATTTTTTACTCCAGAAATTCTAGGACGAAAACCGCAGGGTGGGCACGCTTTTTGTGCCCACGCAGAAACTGGCCGCGTGGGCACAAAAAGCGTGCCCACCCTACATATCTATTTTTATTTTGCGATGTGACCAACCAGACGCATCAGGTTGCAGGTGTAGCCGTACTCATTGTCGTACCATGCCACCACTTTGACGAAAGTTGGATCCAGTGCGATACCGGCTTCGGCATCGAAAATGGATGGATTTACACAGCCACGGAAGTCGGTGGAAACCACTTTGTCGTTGGTGTAGCCGAGCACACCTTTCAGCGGGCCGTTTTCGGAAGCCGCCTTCATGGCCGCGCAGATTTCATCGTAGGTCGCGGCCTTGTTCAGTTCGACCGTCAAGTCCACCACGGATACGTCGGAAGTCGGTACGCGGAACGCCATGCCGGTCAGTTTTTTGTTCAACTCGGGAATTACCACGCCCACCGCCTTGGCAGCGCCGGTAGAGGAGGGGATGATGTTTTCCAGAATACCGCGGCCACCGCGCCAGTCCTTGTTAGACGGGCCATCCACCGTTTTTTGTGTGGCTGTAGCGGCATGCACCGTCGTCATCAGGCCGCGTTTGATACCCCAAGTGTCGTTCAACACCTTGGCTACCGGCGCCAGCGCATTGGTGGTGCAGGATGCTGCGGAAACGATGGACTCGCCTTTATAAGTGCCATGGTTCACGCCGTACACGAACATCGGTGTGTCGTCCTTGGAAGGCGCGGATTGGACAACTTTCTTGGCGCCCGCGTTGATGTGCGCCTGGCAGGTATCTTTGGTCAGGAAGAAGCCGGTGCATTCGATCACGATATCCACATTTACTTCGTTCCACTTCAGGTTGGCGGGGTCGCGTTCGGCGGTCAGGCGGATCGTCTTGCCGTTGACCACCAGATTGTTGCCGGACACGGCAACATCGCCATTAAAACGGCCATGCACGGAATCATGCTTGAGCATGTAAGCCAGATAATCCGGCTCCAGCAGATCATTGATCGCAACGACTTCGATTTCAGGGAAATCCTTGGTTGCTGCGCGGAACACCATGCGGCCGATACGACCGAACCCATTGATACCAACACGAATTGCCATTTTTTTTCTCCTGTTCAGTAATTAAAAATTTTGGTTTTTACAGTATGTTTTTTTACAGTTTTCACCACGTTGTGGCCGCCAACAAATTATGCGCCGATAACTTTTTTCACCGCCGCAACCACGTTGTCAGCGGTAAAGCCGAAGTGCTTGAACAACTCCGGCGCAGGCGCCGATTCGCCAAAGCAATCCATGCCGATCACCGCGCCGTCCAGCCCCACATACTTGTACCAACCACCTGTTACACCCGCTTCAACTGCAACGCGCTTCACGCCCGTGGGCAATACGCTGTCCTTGTAAGCCTGGTCTTGCTTGTCGAACACATTGGTGGACGGCATGGATACAACGCGCACATTGACGCCTCCGGCAGCCAATGTTTTTTGCGCTTCCAGCGCCAGCGACACTTCCGAGCCGGTAGCGATCAACACGGCTTGCGGTTTGCCGCCCGCAGCTTCGGACAACACATAAGCGCCCTTGCGGATGTTGGCGATCTGCGCCGCATCGCGCTTCTGGAACGCCAAATTCTGGCGGCTGAAAACCAGGCTGCTCGGGCCATCCTTGCGCTCGACGGCAGCCACCCAGGCGGCGGTTGATTCGACCGTATCGCACGGGCGCCACAATTCCATGTTGGGGATGTAACGCAGTGTCGCGGTTTGTTCGACTGGCTGGTGCGTCGGGCCGTCTTCGCCCAAACCGATCGAGTCGTGGGTGAACACGTAGATCACGCGCTGCTTCATCAGCGCAGACATGCGCAATGCGTTGCGGGCGTATTCCGAGAACATCAGGAAAGTGCCGCCGAACGGCAGATAGCCGCCGTGCAAAGCCATACCGTTCATGATGTGCGCCATGCCGAATTCGCGCACGCCGTAGCTGATGTAATTACCGTTGCTCTTGCCGCGAATATGTTTGCAGCCCGTCCAGTTGGTCAGGTTAGAACCGGTCAGATCAGCCGAGCCGCCGAGGAACTCTGGCAATGCCGGAGCCAAGGCGTTGATGGCATTCTGCGAAGCCTTGCGGGTCGCGATGGTTTCGGCTTTTTCATTGGTTTTAGCGATTGCCTCGGCGGCGTGTGCCGCCCAGTTGGCGGGCAATTCGCCGCTGATGCGGCGCTCGAATTCGGCCGCTTCTTTCGGGAACGCGGCGCGATATTCGGCAAACTTGTTGTTCCACAGCTTTTCCAGACCTTCGCCCTTGGTGCGCGCATCCCAAGCTTCGTACACATGCTTTGGAATTTCAAAAGGTGGGTATTTCCAGCCGATATGTTCGCGTGTCGCGTTCACTTCGTCATTGCCCAGCGCGGCGCCATGCACATCATGGGTGTCGGCCTTATTGGGCGAACCCGCGCCGATGATAGTTTTGCAGCAAATCAGCGTGGGTTTGTCGGCGACCGCTTTGCCGGCCTTGATCGCAGCATCAATTGCTTCGGGGTCATGCCCGTTCACTTCGACGACGTGCCAGCCGTAAGACTCGAAACGCTTGGGAGTGTCATCGGTAAACCAGCCGTCCACGTGGCCGTCGATCGAAATATTGTTGTCATCCCAAAATGCGGTCAATTTGCCCAGACCCCATGTGCCTGCCAGCGCACACGCTTCATGGGAAATGCCTTCCATCATGCAGCCGTCGCCCATGAACACATAAGTGTGGTGATTGACAATTTCGTGGCCGGGTTTATTGAATTCCGCAGCCAGCAATTTTTCCGCCATCGCCATGCCCACAGCGTTGGTGATGCCTTGGCCGAGCGGGCCACCGGTGGTTTCTACGCCTGGTGTATAGCCGTATTCTGGGTGGCCGGGCGTCTTGGAGTGCATCTGGCGGAAACGCTTCAGTTCTTCGATAGGCAAATTGTAGCCAGACAAATGCAGCAGCGCATAAATCAGCATCGAGCCGTGGCCGTTGGACAGAATGAAGCGGTCGCGGTCAGGCCACTTCGGGTTGGCCGGATTGTGGCGCAAATGTCTGTTCCACAACACATCGGCAATTTCCGCCATGCCCATAGGCGCACCCGGGTGACCGGAATTAGCCTTTTGCACGGCATCCACTGCCAGCATACGGATCGCGCTGGTAATGTCGTTGAACTTGGGTGGGGTGATGTTGCGTGTCGCAGCCATTTGCTATTGCCTCCTGAACATCCCTGCGGGATTGGTTATATGAAGTGAGCCCGAATTCGTTTGGGTCGGCAATTATGCCGCAGACCCCCGATTAGGGCAACCGCCGCACCGGGATGGGCGCAACATGCCCGTGCGGGGCGGATCCGGGGCCGTTTATTGCGTGGATTCGCCCTCGCCGCCTTTTTTTGCGAATTTGATGCCCAATTGCTTGAGCTTGCGGTAAAGATGGGTGCGCTCCAGGCCGACCTTATCGGCCACCCGCGAAACATTGCCGGCTTCTTCCTGCAAATGGTAGCTGAAGTAGAGCGCGTCGAAATGTTCGCGCGCTTCGCGCAACGGCAAATCCAGCGGCAGTGAAAATTGCTGTGCCTGTCCGCCGATGTTCAGGGTAACTTGCTGGCTTTGCATCTCGGTGTGCTGTGCCTGCGGTTTGGGCGCGCCCTCCCTGATGGCCTTGGCGACGGTATCGAGCAACTTTTGCAACGAGATAGGTTTTTCCAGAAAATCCACCGCGCCGATGCGCGTCGCCTCGACCGCCGTTTCTATCGTGCCGTGGCCGGACATCATCACGACCGGCATGGTCAGCAATTCCTGCTCGACCCATTCCTTGAGCAAAGTCACGCCATCCGTTTCCGGCATCCAGATATCGAGCAGCACCAGATCAGGTTCGTGCTCGCTCCGGTAGGCGCGGGCCTGCCCGGCATTTTCGGCCAGGTGTACTTGGTAGCCTTCGTCAAACAGGATTTCCGACAACAGCTCGCGGATGCCGACTTCGTCGTCCACCACCAAAATTTGTTTGCTTGCCATTTAGCGCACCTCTGGAAATTTGTTATATGGCCGGGTTTGCCCGGAAAATGGATTTGTGGAAATTTCCATTACGCGTCCTCGACCAGCGGCAGGTCGATGCCGATGCGCGCCCCGCCGCCCACGCGGTTTTCAATGCCGATGTGCCCGCCATGTTCCTCGATGATTTTTTTCACGATTGCCAGCCCCAGGCCGGTTCCTTTGGTCTTGGTCGTCATGTACGGTTCGAAGGCGCGGGACAGCGCGGCCTCGGAAAAGCCGGTGCCGTTATCCTCGATGCGCAGATGAATTTCCCTGTCGCGCGTTTCGGTATACAGCGTTATTTGCGGTCGCGCGACACCCTGCAATGCGTCTTGTGCATTTTGCAACAGATTGTGGATGACCTGCCGCAGGCGCGTCGCATCCCCGTTGATTTCGCTCTGCGGCGCTTCCAGCTTCAATACGATGGCGATGGCATTTGCCTCATACAAACCCAGCACTTCCCTGATCAGCTTGTGCATGTCCAGGCGCGACAGCTTCAGCGCCGGACCGCGCGCGTAATTGGCGAAATCGCCCACCATGTTTTTCATTGCGGCGACCTGGCTGACGATGGTTTGCGTGGCGCGCTGCAAGAGCTGCGCATCGCCTTCGTCGAGTTTGTCGCTGAGCTTGTGCTGCAGGCGTTCCGCCGAAAGCTGTATCGGGGTGAGCGGGTTTTTGATTTCGTGCGCGAGGCGGCGCGCCACTTCGCCCCATGCCGCCTGCCGCTCCGTCTGAAGCAGGTGGCTGATGTCGTCGAACACCACGACATATCCCGCTTCCCCGCCTTGCGGCAACCGCGTCCCGCGCATCAGCAGAACCTGGGTGCCATTCCTGCCCATGCGCTCTATCTGCCGCTGCCATTCGCCCGTGGCCGTTTCGCCGAAAGCCTCCATGACCGTGTGGCAGAACGAGCTTAACAGGCTGTGCTTTTCGGCAATCTGCGCCAGGGACATGCGCTGCATCTCCTGCAACGGCGCGGCGAGTATCTGCGCCGCGCTGGTGTTCACCGAACGCAGGCACAGCTCATCGTCCAGCGCCAGCACGCCGGAAGACAGGTGGGTCAGCACGCTTTCCAGGTGCGCCTTGGCGCTTTCCACTTCGCGCCGCTGTTGCTCGCTGGCCTGCTTCGCCTCATATAACTGCCGCGTCATCTGGTTGAACAGGCCGGTCAGCGCGCCCAGCTCGTCGCTGCTTTGTATCGGATGCTGGCCGGTAAAATCGCCATGCGCCACCGCGCGCGTGCCTTCCGCGAGCGCTTCCAGCGAGGAGCCCAGCCGCTCGCTGATAAAAAATGCCGCCGACACCGCCGTCAGCAACACCACCAGCAACGACAGCGTCAGGGTGATCGCATATAGCCGCTTCAGCCCGAGGCGGGAAAGCGTCAGTTCCTGGTAGTCGCGATACACCGCCTGCACGGTCTCGGCATCCGCCTCGATCTGTTTCGGCACCGGCTGGGTGAATTGCAATACGTACCGCACGCCCGCATTCACGTTGGAATTCACCGCAGCCAGCGTGCGCAGCGTCAACCCTTTGTTCGGCAAGGTGTCGATCACGGCATGTTCGCCCTTGTCCAGCGCCAGGCGCAGCAAATCGCCATCGGGCATGTCCGGCACCCGCGCGTTGCCGCCGGAGGAAAATACGATCAAATTACCTTTGGCGGAGAATAACGCCGCTTCCTGCGCCACCTTTTCATCCACCAACTGGTCCAGCGCGCGCTGGTATTGCTCCGGCTGTTTTTCCGCCAGCAGCAACGCGATGAACTGGGTCTTTTTGGACAGCTCTTTCAGGCTGTTGTCGAGGCCGCTCCTGCCGAGATTGAGACCGCCCTCCAGAGCCTTTTCGACGCGCACGTCAAACCAGGACTCGATGCTCTTGCCCAGAAATTGCACCGATACCGCATAGACCAGAATGCCCGGCAGCACCGCGATCAGCGTGAAGAACAGCACCAGGCGCAAGGTCAATTTGGCGCCGAACACCTTGTCCCTCAGCTTGTTGCGCAGCCGCCACAACCGGTAAGTCACCAGCCCCATCAGAGAAAGCGCCAGCGCGCCGGTCAGGCCGAGCAGGCTATAGTAGTTGAGCGAAAACACCTCGGTGTTCACGCTGCTGCTGGATAGCAGGTACAGCAGCACGCCGCCGAGCACCACACTGATGAGAATCAGGTTTTTCATCGCGCCTTCACTCCGCCTTCACTCCGCCTTGCCTCCGCCCGCAGCGATGCCTGCCGGGTGGATTATCCAGCGGTGCCAGTCCGAATTGAGCGTCCAGTCGTTGCCGGTCAAAGCGTTCACCTGCAACAGCTTGGGCAGTTGCGTGGTGTCCAGGCGCAAGCGCGCCGCCGCGATATAGTCGCCATCCTTTTTCACCAGTGCCGCGATATAGCTGCCGTCTTTTTTGATGAGCTCCGCCGGAATGGCGGCGGAGCTCTGTCTGGCCAATATTTTTAATGCTTCTTCGATGCTGGCAAAATTCTGGTACAGCGCACCGCGCGAAATACGGTACTGGCGTGTCAGTACATTGTAAGAAAGCTTGACAGCCTGCTCGCCGCGAAAGATCTCCTCGTCCAGCCAATACCAGCGCGAGCGCGTCAGCGAAAATTCGCTCACGAAATAAAGCGGGATGCCGCGCGACAGCGCCTGTTGCGCCACGAAAGTCAGGTTGATGTCATAGCCGGCAAAGAGGTGGTAGCCATCCTCGCCCAAGCGCACTTCCGCCTTGTTGATAGAAATGCCCTCGGCTGCCGCTGCCAGAGGGCAGAAGACAGATGACAGAAGACAGAGAGCTGCAAGGATTACGTATTTGTAAAGACCAATGCCAAGCCGCCCTATAGAGTCAGGGCGCGGGGGCACGGCAGGAGTTTTGCTGTCCTCTGTCATCTGCCCTCTGTCATCTGTTTTTGCAGCAGTGCATAAAAGAATCCATCGTGCCTGTCATTGGGTAACAGTTGGCCCTCGCTGTTTTCGGGCAAGGTAATCGGCAACCGCCGCGCATCCGGCTGTTGCGCCAGGAACGCCGCGATGACCTGCTCGTTCTCTTGGCGAAAAACCGAGCAGGTGGCGTAGAGCAATTTACCATCTTGCGCCAGCAGCCGCCACAACGCGGACAAGATGGCGATCTGTTGCGCGGCGAAACCGGCAATATCCGCGCGGCGGCGCAACCATTTGATGTCCGGGTGGCGGCGCACCACGCCGGAGGCCGAGCAGGGCACGTCGGCGAGAATACGCTGGAAGGCTTGCCCATCCCACCAGGTATCCGGCGCGGCGGCATCGCCGACCACCAGTTGGGCGGACAACCCCAGGCGCTGTAAATTTTCGGCAACGCGCTGCAAGCGTTTCTCGTCCTTATCCAGCGCGACCATCTGCACGGCGGCGCATTCCAGAATATGTGCGGTCTTGCCGCCCGGCGCGGCGCAGGCATCCAGCACGCGCATCCCGTCCCGAACGTCCAGCAAACGCGCCGCATATTGTGCGCCGGCATCCTGCACGGATACCAGCCCGGCTGAAAACCCCGGCAATTTGTCTACCGATACAGGCTTGTCCAGTTGCAGCGCATCCGGTTCTATCAGCCGCGCGGGCAAATTCTGCTGCTCCAGTTGCGCCAGATAATCCCGTGTTGCGCCGTGCCGCCGATTAACGCGCAAAGTCATCGGCGGATGCTGGTTGCCCGCTGCCAGTATCGCTGCGCTGCGTTCTCCATACTGCGCATTCAGCTCATCTATCCACCACTGCGGATAACTGTAACGCCCCTCCGCCTGCTGTGCGGCTTGCTCCAGCAAAGCCGCCTGATTGCGCAGGAAGTTACGCAGATTCGCATTGACCAAGCCGCTCACGCGCGGATTCAGCATTTGCGCGGAACGCACCGCATGATCGACGACCGCATGCTGCGCCGCTTTGCTGTGCTGTAATTGGTACAGCGCGACCAGCAACAGGAAACGCACCCGGTCATCCGACAAAGGCTTGTGCAACAACGAATCCAACACCGCACGCAATTGGCCGTAGAAGCGCAGCGTGCCATAGCTCAAGTCTTGCAAAGCCGCGCGCTGCGCCGGTGTCCAGACCGCTTTTCTGCGCAACGATTCATCCAGCACCTGATTGAGATTGCGCCCGTCCACCAGCACTTGCTGAACGATTTTGCCGGCGGCGAGTTGTATGTTGTGCATTTAATTTATCGAAAAATGGTCGCCAACCTTGATCGGCATGGCTTGCACGAACTGTGCGGCAGGCTGAGCCTTGCCACCGGGACGCTGCAATACTTCAAGTCGCAACGCACCATCGCCGCAAGCGACGGTGATGCCTTGCTTGTCTACCGCCAGAACCCTGCCCGGCTCCCCTTGTTTGGCGGCACACAATGCGGCCTGCCATATTTTTATGGCCACACCATTGAAGTTGGCATGACACACCGGGAAGGGGTTAAACGCGCGCACCGCATGTTCGATGTGCCGCGCTTCCTGCCGCCAATCGATTTGCGCCTCGCTCTTTAACAGCTTGGCGGCATAACATGCGTCTTCATTGTCTTGCTTGATGGGTGAAAGGCGATGTTCTTGCAGCAAATGCAAAGCTTCCAGGATGCTGGTTGCACCTATCTCAGCCAGTTTGTCGTGCAGGGTTTGTGCGGTATCACTTTCCGTGATCGGGCAAACATGGCGCAATAACATATCGCCGGTGTCCAACCCTTCGTCCATCTGCATGATGGTGATGCCGGTCTCGCTATCGCCCGCCAAAATCGCACGCTGTATCGGCGCCGCGCCGCGCCAGCGCGGCAGCAGCGAAGCATGGATATTCAGGCAACCATAACGCGGCAGTTGTAATACTGCCTTTGGCAGGATAAGCCCATAAGCGGCCACCACCATCACATCGGCATCCAGCGCAGCAATCATGCACTGCGCTTCGTCCGTTTTCAATGTGCCGGGTTGCAATACCGGCAAACCGTGTTGCAGCGCTAGTTGTTTCACCGGGCTGGCGGTCAATTGCATCCCGCGTCCGGCGGGGCGGTCCGGCTGGGTCAGCACGGCAACGACCTGGTATTTTTCGAGCAATACCACCAGCGCGCTGGCTGCAAAATGCGGCGTACCGGCAAAGATAATTTTCATCACAGCTATCCATTAAAAGAAAATTGACTCATACCTGTGAAGGCGGCTTCCCAGCTTTCGTATTGTCCTCATACCACTTAAACATTTCCGAGAAGAAGAATTTTCCGAAACCGGTATCAGTCTCGGTCTTTGACATGAAATTCAGGAACTCATCGGCATTGCTGAGAAACGCTTCCTTGATGCTGTCCTGTAGCTTTTGCTTGCGCAGAAATTCGATGCTGTTGGTTTTGAATGCTGCCCGCAGCGCGTCGTCTTCTTCCAGTTTCGCCTTGATTGCGTTTATCACCCGGTCAGCTTCCTCGAAGGGAATGCCGAAATCCTCATTCAATTTCTTGACGATAAGTTTGAGCTTTTCCATATCCGGCACACCGCCACGGTGTCCGTCGTCCGGGGAGGATACCAGAATGCCATCCTCGTCCTTCAAGGTAATGCGGCCATTTTGCTCTTCCTGCACACGGTACTTGTCCATGTCGATCATCTCGACCACTTCCAGCGGCAGAGTTTGCTTTTCATACGGTAATTGCCGCAGCAGCAGCTTGGCAAAGAGATAGAATTTCTCCAGCCCCGTATCGGTGAAGGTCATAATCTGGCTGATAAAGCTGTATTGCTTCACGTAGCGCGCGGTTTCTTTGCGGAATTTGTCCTTGGCCTCAGCCGTCAGCTTGTCGTAATAGCTGTTTCGCACAATACTGCCATCGCCACCTTTGCCCGTCACAATGCGTTGGAAAAAGGGTTGCAGCTTCTCTGACTTCACCTTTTTCACGACGAACAGTTCCACAAATTCCACCGCGTCCTCCGGCGTGAATACGCCCATCTTTTCCAGTGAGTATTTCAGGTTGTTGAGTTTGTTCGGGTCGGTCTCGCCTTCCAGTTCGGTGCGCTGATAGTAATCCTGGAACGAGGCTTCTATGTCTTTTTGCCCGTTCACAAAGTCCAGCACCATCGTGTCTTGCTTGAGCGGCGGGTAGGTACGATTGAGGCGGCTTAGCGTCTGCACCGCCGCCACGCCGCCCAGCTTTTTGTCCACATACATCGTGTGCAGCAGAGGCTGATCGAAACCGGTCTGGTATTTGTTTGCCACCACCAGAATGCGTTGCACCGGATTCTTGAACGCCTCGGCAATATCACCCGTGCCGGGCGGGTTCATATTCTCTTCGGTGTATTTCTGCTCGTTGATGGTTACCGTGCCGGAGAACGCCACCAGCACACCGAAGCCCAAACCCTGCTCGCGCACCACAATATCCAGCTCCTGTTTGTAGCGCACGGCATGGGCGCGCGAATGTGTCACCACCATTGCCTTGGCCTGCCCGGCAATCTTGTGCGAGGTGTTACGTGTGAAGTGATCCACGATGATGTGCGCCTTGCGCTTGATGGCAAACTCATGCTGATCCACATAGTTCAGCATCAGCCGCCGTGCCTTGAGCTTCTCCACCTCCTTTTCGCCATCTGCCTTCTCATTCTCGACCAGTTCGAAATAGGTTTTGTAAGTGGTGTAGCTCTCCAGCACATCGAGAATGAAGCCTTCGGCGATGGCCTGGCGCATGGTGTATTGGTGGAAAGGCCGAAAACCTTTCTTCACGCTTTTATCCGGCACACCGAACAGTTCCAGCGTCTTGTCTTTGGGCGTAGCGGTGAAAGCGAAGAACGACAAGTGCGGCAGTTTCTGCCTCGCCTTTTGAATTTTCTCCAATTCTGATTCGATGGGGTCTTCCTCTTTCCCCTCGTCGTCCTTATCCAGTGCCTTTTGCAAATCCTCATCACTGGTCAGAACCAGCTTGAGGTCTTTGACCCCTTCGCCTGTCTGCGAGCTGTGCGCCTCATCCACCACGACAGCAAAGCGCTTGCCCGACATCTTCGCCAGCTCTCCCACAAAGCCAAATTTTTGCAACGTAGAAATGATGATCTTGTCGCCGCGCGCCAGTGCCTGAGTCAATTGTTTCGCGCCGCTGCGGATGGGCGTCACCACTCCTTTGATTTTCTCGAACTGCTTGATCGTGTCCTGCAATTGCTTATCCAGCACACGCCGGTCGGTAATCACAATCACGCTATCGAATACCGGCTGCCCATCTGCACCGCACAGATTGGCGAGTTGATGCGCCAGCCAGGCAATGCTGTTTGATTTGCCCGAACCAGCACTGTGCTGAACCAGATAATTGTGCCCGCTACCAAACGCTTTGGCATGAGCAAGCAATTTGCGCACAACCTGATATTGATGGAAGCGCGGGAAGATAAATTTCTCCTTGCCCGTTTTTTCATCGCGCTCGAAGTGCAAATAATTCTGTATCAGCAGCAACAGCGAATCCGCCTGCCAAATGCCCGGCCGCACTTCACCGTCTTCATCGGTGAAATCACTCCACAGATAGCTGGTCGAAAAATGTTCTTCGATAATCGGGTTGTGTGTGTCGCGGTTGAAAGGCAAGAAGGCCGTGTCAGCCCCGGCAATCTGCGTACACATATAGGCCGAGCCATCATCTACCGCAAAATGCACCAGACAGCGTTTCCAGAACGGTTCTGACCTTCCCCCGGTTTTTCGTCTTCCAAGAGGCGAGTTTCATGCTACCAGTTTTTCATACTGCTGAGAGGTGAACCAGTCATCCAGAAACTGCATCGGTGACTTGTAGCCCAGCGCCGA
>SCPW01000355.1 GCA_004298605.1 Gallionella sp. | reverse complement strand
CGAACAACAGGTTATGTGCGAATGAATTCGCACCTACAAACCCGCCAATAATTGCCATTCCTCACAGATGCGCCACAATTTTTCGCGCCCTACAGATCCATCTTGCGTTCCGCCTTGCGCGCACCGGTCTCATCGGGCACGCGATTGTCGCGCAGGTTTTCGATGTTCACTTCCTCTACTTTGGTGCTGCGCGAGGCGTTGCGCGCCTGCCCAAACAGTACCAGTTTGCGCAGTTCTTCGATATGCTCGCGGTGCGATTTGGCGAGCGGCACCATGGTGCTGGCGGCGTTGAGCAGGTCGACGGTTTCGATCTCGCGCCCGCCGTCGATGAAGGCCGGGAATTGGGCGGCGTTGACCACCGCTTCCAGCTCGGCGCCGACGAAACCCTCGGTCTCCCGTGCGACGCGCGGCAGGTCGAATTTGTTGCGGATGTCGGTGATGCGGTTCTGCCTGAGCAACACTTCCAGAATCTCTTCGCGCTCGTGGAGCGTGGGCAAATCGAGGAAGAACACTTCGTCGAAGCGGCCTTTGCGCAGGAACTCCGGCGGCAGGTGCCGGATGTTGTTGGCGGTAGCGAACACCGACACCGGGGCCTGTTTTTCCTGCATCCAGGTCAGGAAGGTGGCTAGTACGCGGGCGGCGGTGCCGCTGTCGCCGATCGAACCGGCGAAGGCTTTTTCGATCTCGTCCACCCACAGCACGCAAGGCGCGATCACTTCGGCGATCTGCATCGCCTCGCGCATGTTCTTTTCCGATGCGCCGAGCACGCCGCCGAACACCGCGCCCATGTCTAGGCGCAGCAGCGGCTGCGACCACATCCCCGCCGCCACCTTGGCGGTCAGGCTCTTGCCCGTGCCGGTGATGCCGATCAGCGCGACGCCGCGCGGCTTCGACAGGCCATAGTTGCGCGCCTCTTCGGAGAAGGCCATGCGGCGCAATCCCAGCCAGTCCTTGAGCTCGCCTAGGCCGCCGATGCGGTCGGCGTTTTCCACATAGGGATAGAGTTCCAGCGCGCCGCTCTCGCGGATGATGGCACACTTTTCCTCGGTGATCAGATCGGCGCAACGCTCGTCGAGGCGCGCGCTGGCGCGCCCCCGGCTCGCCGTCACCACGGCCTTGCGGAATACCCGCTCGGCCTGGGTACTGGTCAGCCCGAGCGCCGCCACCACCAGCTTGGTGCGCAGTGCCGGTTCTACCTGCGCGAGTGCGCCGCTGGCACCGGCGGTACGCTCCAGCAGCGCATCCATTTCTTCGGCATTCGGCTTGGCCAGTTCAAGCACCGGGACATCGTGCTTGAGTTCCAGCGGCAGGCAGTATTCGGGCGTGATGATGACGATGTTCTTGCGCGGCTGAGTTTCCGGCAGTTGCGCCGCGAGGTTGCGCAGGCTGCGCAGCGCGCCGCGCTTGGCTTCCCATATCTGGTGGAAATCCTTGAGGATGAAAGTCGCGCTGCCCTTGTAATCGCGGATCATGCGCAGAATGGTGTCTGCCGTGGCTTCGCGCTTATCGTCAAAAGGCTCTTTCGCCTTTTTGAAACAAATGAACTGGTCGCCGATATCCCAGGTGTACAGCCCCTCGCCCTCTGGCCAGCCGGGGCGATTAGCCAGCTCCATGATTTCGCGCAGCGCCCGCCCTTCTTCGGTGGTGACCACATTGACCACCGCGATGCGCGCGTCGAGATGCAGCTTCAGTTCGTCCTGGAAAAGCATGTGCGGCTCCTTGTTATTTTGCAATTCTATATTCAA
>SCPW01000354.1 GCA_004298605.1 Gallionella sp. | reverse complement strand
ACCTACCGCCTCAAGGATACGACCCACCGCAATGCCGACAGCACGTACCAGATACTGACCGCCGAGCACATCTTCCACGATTACCAGTTCAGCGCCGACAACAAGATCGCGCTCCCCGCGCAAAAATAAACTCCGCCCGCCCTTGAAATCGGGCGGATCATCCACAATATTGGCACTCGCAGGCCCGGAGTGCTAAACTCTGCCTCCGCATTTTTTCAACCCATTGTTTCAGGAGAACTTAGTATGAAAATTCGTCCTTTACACGACCGTGTGATCGTCAAGCGTATGGAAGAAGAGCGTAAAACCGCTTCCGGCATCGTGATTCCCGATGCCGCTACCGAAAAACCCGATCAAGGCGAAATCATCGCTGTGGGCAACGGCAAGATCGGCGACGACGGCAAGGTGCGCCCGATGAATGTCAAGGTTGGCGACCGCATCCTGTTCGGCAAATATGCCGGCCAGGCATTCAAGATGGACGGCCAGGAATACATGACCATGCGCGAAGATGACATCATCGGCGTGGTTGAAGCCTAAGCAAATTACGAATTTCAGGAGAAATAAACATGGCAGCTAAAGACGTAAAATTCCACGACGCAGCCCGCAACAAGATGGTGGCGGGCGTAAACATTCTGGCGGATGCCGTCAAGGTAACGCTCGGCCCGAAAGGCCGCAACGTGGTGCTGGACCGTTCCTACGGCGCACCGACAATCACTAAGGACGGCGTCTCTGTCGCCAAAGAAATCGAACTGAAGGATAAGTTCGAGAACATGGGCGCGCAGATGGTCAAGGAAGTCGCTTCCAAGACCTCCGACGTGGCCGGTGACGGCACCACCACCGCCACCGTGCTGGCTCAATCCATCGTGCAGGAAGGCATGAAGTTCGTCGCCGCCGGCATGAACCCGATGGATTTGAAGCGCGGTATCGACCAGGCGGTCATCGCAGCCGTTGCCGAACTGAAGAAAATTTCCAAACCTTGCACCACCAGCAAAGAAATCGCGCAAGTGGGCAGCATTTCCGCCAACTCCGATACCGTGATCGGTGAAAAGATTGCCGCCGCGATGGATAAAGTCGGCAAGGAAGGCGTTATCACCATCGAAGACGGCACCGGTCTGGAAGACGAATTGGACATTGTAGAAGGGATGCAGTTTGATCGCGGCTACCTGTCACCCTACTTCATCAACAACCAGGATCGTCAACTGGCGTTGATGGAAAACCCCTACATCCTGTTGCACGACAAAAAAGTCTCCAACATCCGTGACCTGCTCCCGGTACTGGAGCAAGTCGCCAAGGCTGGCCGCCCGCTGCTGATCATCGCCGAAGATGTGGACGGTGAAGCGCTGGCAACACTGGTGGTGAATAACATTCGCGGCATCCTGAAGACTGTCGCGGTCAAAGCCCCCGGCTTTGGCGACCGCCGAAAGGCCATGCTGGAAGACATCGCAATTCTGACTGGCGGAACAGTGATTGCCGAAGAAGTGGGCCTGACCCTGGAGAAAGCGACGCTGGCCGAAATGGGTCAAGCCAAGCGTATCGAAGTGGGCAAGGACAACACCATCATCATCGACGGCGCGGGCAAAGAAGACGCAATCAAGGCGCGCATCGGCCAAATCAACAAGCAAGCCGAAGAATCCACCAGCGACTACGATAAAGAAAAACTGCAAGAACGCAAAGCCAAGCTGGCGGGCGGCGTAGCGGTAATCAAGGTCGGCGCGGCCACCGAAGTTGAAATGAAAGAAAAGAAGGCGCGCGTGGAAGACGCGCTGCACGCAACCCGCGCTGCGGTGGAAGAAGGCATCGTTCCCGGCGGCGGCGTGGCACTGCTGCGCGCCAAGCTGGCCGTGGCTGGCCTGAAGGGCGACAACCACGACCAGGATGCGGGCATCACCATCGTGTTGCGCGCCATGGAATCCCCGCTGCGCGCCATCGTGCAAAATGCCGGCGATGAACCATCTGTCGTGGTCAACAAAGTGATAGAAGGCAAAGGCAGCTTTGGCTACAACGCTGCCAGCAGCGAGTATGGCGATATGCTGGCCATGGGTGTGGTCGATCCGACCAAGGTAACACGAGTCGCACTGCAAAACGCGGCTTCGATTGCCGGTTTGATGCTGACCACAGCTTGCATGGTCGCCGAATTGCCGGAAGATAAACCTGCTGCCGGCGGTATGGGCGGCGGTATGGGCGGCATGGGTGGCATGGACGGCATGATGTAATTGCCGTTATTCCGCAGCAATCCGACAACCCCGCTCAGGCGGGGTTTGTCATTCGGGGCGATATCGGTATAATGCGCGACTTCCGAAGTTGGCCGGTTTGCCCGGTTAATGGGGGAATACGGTAAAAAATGGCTCGGTAGCTCAGTCGGTAGAGCAGAGGACTGAAAATCCTTGTGTCGGTGGTTCGATTCCGCCCCGAGCCACCAATCATAGAGGGTTGCAAGTTCGCGCTTGCAACCTTTTTCTTTTTCCTCATATCGCCAATGTATCGGCAAGTTTGAAATATCCTGCCGACATCAAAGATACGCAATCTGCCCTCGCCCAGCCGAATTTTCGCTTCGATTCTTCAAGTCCGACAGGCTGCTAGTCGGCAGGCGGCGTTGTGGGCTATCATGCCGCCTTTTTAAGGCTTCCGGAGCAACACCGCACGGCGGTCCTACAGGCAATTATGCTGAAAATCTACAATACGCTTGCCCGCGAAAAACAGGATTTCATACCCATTCTGCCGGGCAAGGTTGGCATGTATGTGTGCGGTATGACAGTTTACGATTACTGCCACCTCGGCCATGCGCGGGTGCTGGTGGTATTCGACATGGTGTACCGCTGGCTCAAGGCGGGCGGCTTCGATGTTGACTACGTGCGCAACATCACCGACATCGACGACAAAATCATCAAGCGCGCGGCGGACAACGGCGAATCCATCCACGCGCTCACCGCGCGCTTCATCGCCGCGATGCGCGAAGATGCCGATGCGCTGGGCGTGCAGCGCCCGGACCACGAGCCGCGCGCCACGCAATATGTGCCGGAAATGCTGGAAATGATCGCGGCGCTGGAACAGCGCGGGCTGGCCTACCGGGCGGCGGATGGCGATGTAAATTACGCGGTGCGCAAGTTTGCCGGTTATGGCAGGTTGTCCGGCAAATCGCTGGAGGATTTGCGCGCCGGTGAACGCGTCGAGGTGGCGGGCGGCAAAAATGATCCGCTCGATTTTGTGCTGTGGAAACATGCCAGAGAGCAGGAAGCCGATGAAGTGAAATGGGATTCGCCGTGGGGCAGGGGGCGACCGGGCTGGCATATCGAATGCTCGGCGATGGGCTCCAAACTGCTCGGGAAGCATTTCGATATTCACGGCGGCGGCGCGGACTTGCAGTTTCCTCACCACGAAAACGAGATCGCGCAGAGCGAGGGCGCGCACCAGTGCAGCTTCGTGAATTACTGGATGCATAACGGCTTCGTGCGCGTGGACAACGAGAAAATGTCCAAATCTCTGGGCAACTTCTTCACCATCCGCGAGGTGCTGAAACAATACGATGCCGAAGTGGTGCGCTTCTTCATCCTGCGCGCTCATTACCGCAGCCCGCTGAATTATTCCGACGCGCATCTGGACGATGCGAAGGGCGCGCTGACGCGGCTTTATACGGCGCTTAAAACCCTAACCCCCCCAGCCACCCTTGTCAGGGGGGAGCCAGCCTCCTCCCCCGACAAGGGGAGGATGGGAGGGGTTGCAGTTGATTGGAACGAGCCCTACGCGCAGCGTTTCAAGGACGCGATGGACGACGATTTCAACACGCCGGAAGCTGTCGCGGTGTTGTTCGATCTCGCCAACGAAGTGAACCGCACCCAATCGGTGGAGGCCGCCACACAGCTCATGGCGCTGGGCGGGGTGCTCGGCCTGCTGCAACGCGACCCGCTGGAGTTTCTGCGAGGCGGCGCATCTGCGGATGGTCTGGACGAGCCCGGAATCAACGCGCAAATTGCCGCGCGCATTGCCGCCAAACAAGCCAGAAATTTCGCCGAGGCCGACCGCATCCGCAAGGAGTTGCTGGGTGACGGTATCGTGCTGGAAGACACATCGACCGGAACAACCTGGCGGCGCGCTTAGGAGCCGAGAAATAATAACTTGAACATTCTGGCCGCACTGGCGGGCGCGCTGCCGCGTTGCCGGTCGCTTGCGTGGGATGGCCATGCGGCGCGGCCCGGCGTCTTGCATCGCATCACGCCAGTACACACATAATTAAGTGAGGTAAACCCCCGGCTCTGCCGGGGGGCTAAGTAAGGTTTGACCGTGTGATACGGTCGTCGCGATTTTGTTTGCATTTGTTTTGTTCCCTCCCTTTCAAGGGGAGGGCTAGGGTGGGGATGGGTTTGAGTGTAGACGCGAATTCTGGTGTTTACCCCATCCCCCACCCAACCTCCCCCTTG
>SCPW01000353.1 GCA_004298605.1 Gallionella sp. | reverse complement strand
CAAGCAACACTACCGCTTGCTGTACCTCCACATGAAGAACAACAAGCCATCGCCGCCTACCTCGACCGCAAAACCACCCGCATCGACCAGCTTACCTCCAAGGTGGAAGCCGCGATCGCGTGCCTCACCGAATACCGCCAGGCGCTCATTACTTCTGCCGTGACGGGCAAGATCGACGTGCGGGAGACTATGACATGAGTGTGCTGGCAACTATCGAACGCTTCGATGATTATCTCAACACCATCCACAAGGAGCTGGCCGCCAATGGCGAGCAGAAGAGCCGTCTCTATTTTCGCGGCCAGAGCAAACGGGCAACTGAAGGTTATCCGCTAACGCCCTCGGTAGCACGCTACCCGCATCTGAATACGTTGACGCTGGCCGAACGCGAACAGAAGGAATGCGAGGTATTGGATATCTTCAGCAATCATCTGCTGACTTACGTGCAGCACCGCCCGGAGAATGATTGGGAGAAACTGGCGATTGCCCAACATCACGGTTTGCCGACGCGTTTCATGGATTGGTCGACCAATCCGCTGGTCGCTCTTTATTTTGCAGTGCGTCAAAGCGCACAGGACAATGACGGCCAAGCGGTTGACAGTGCAGTGTACGTGCTTATCTCCAACCCCAAGCGTTATGCCGATCTCAAGCGCGGCCAAGAAGAACAAGTCAAACCCATCGGCGATGTTGCAACTGAACCAGCAGCCGAATTAGCAGAAGATGCCTATGAGGATTTCGAGGCAAACGTCGATGAAAAAACGGAAGACGGCTACGAAGCTGTTCTGCGCCCGTCCGGTGTCGATTGGCTCAGCGAAATGACGGCGAAGCCGCAACCGGCACAAGCGATCACATACGACATACCGAGTCCATTCAAGATAACCGAAAACATTATTTATGACCCGCCGCATGTCTCGCCGCGCATACGTGCGCAGGACGGCGTGCTGATGGCATGCTTTCAGCCTATGCAGGAGCTTGATGATAAAGATTACCTTGAGATCGTCATCAAACAGAGCGCGCATGATGAAATTCGCCGTCGTTTGGATCAGTACGGCGTATTCGACAAGCAACTATTCCCCGATCTCGACGGTATTGCCAAGTGGCTGAAGTACCGCGCCTTTGAGATCAACGGGGCGATCTGAGGGAGCCTGCCATGTCCGGACAAACCAGCGAACGCGCCTTCGAATCTCACGTTGAGGACTTGCTGTTCAAGCAAGGTGGCTGGCAACCGGGTACCAATGCCGAATGGGACAAGGCGCGGGCGCTGTTCCCGGCGCGGGTGTTCGCTTTCATCGAAGCCACACAGCCGAAGCTGTGGGCCGAGATGGCTGTGCTGCACGGCAGCAATCTCCAGCCGATGCTGCTGGACGCGCTGGTGAAAGAGCTGGAGATCAAGGGCGCGCTGCATGTGTTGCGCCACGGTTTCAAGTTTTACGGCAAGCTATTTCGTCTGGCTTATTTCAAACCGGCGCACGGGCTGTCGCCGGATGTGCTGGCGCTCTACGCGCAGAACCAGCTCACGGTGACGCGGCAGGTGCCTTGCCACCCTGGCGACCACAGCACGGTGGATATGGTGCTGGCGGTGAACGGCTTGCCGGTGGCGACCATCGAGCTGAAGAACCCCGGCACCGGACAAAGCTGGCGGCACGCGGTGCGGCAGTATCAGGCCGACCGCGATCCGCGCGCGCCGTTGTTCGATTTCAAGAAGCGCGCGCTGGTGCATTTCGCCGCCGACCCGGACGAGGTGCATATGACCACGCGGCTGGCGAAGGACAAGACTTTCTTCCTGCCGTTCAACCGGGGCAGCCATCCGGGGCTGGTGCAGTGCGGCGCGGGCAACCCGCAGCACAAGAGCGGATACCGCACCGGCTATTTCTGGGAAGAGACGCTGCACCGCGACAGTTTTCTCGGCATCCTCGGGCACTTCCTGTTCATCGAGAAGGACGAGCAGAAGGTGGATGACGGTCGCGGCGGCAAGAAGCTGGTCACGACCGAGAAGATGGTATTTCCGCGCTATCACCAGCTCGATGCGGTGCGCGCGCTGATCGCCACCAGCAGCGAGGAAGGCGCGGGGCACAACTACCTGATCCAGCACTCGGCGGGCAGCGGCAAGACCAACAGCATTTCGTGGTTGTCGCACCGGCTGGCCAGTTTGCACAATGCGCAGGACCAGAAGGTGTTCGATTGCGTGATCGTGATCACCGACCGGCGCGTATTGGACCGCCAGTTGCAGGATGCGATCTACCAGATCGAGCACGCGCAGGGCGTGGTGAAGGCGATAGACCAGGATGCGAAGCAACTGGCTGCCGCGCTGATCGACGGCACGAAGATCGTGATTACCACCTTGCAGAAATTTCCGTTCGTGCTGCGCGGTCTGTTGCATGCGGCAGGTGCGGAGAGTCAGGCAAAGGCCAGCGCGGAAGAGCAGCAGCAAGCCCGAGACTGGGCGGCGGCGATTGCGGCGCGGCGCTATGCGGTGATCGTGGATGAGGCGCATTCCAGCCAGTCGGGGGAAACGTCGCGGGAGTTGAAGGCGATCCTTGGGATGAGCGATACCCAAGCAGCTCCCTCTGACAACGGCGAGGACGAGCCGGACTGGGAAGACCGCATGAACCAGATCATGGCCTCGCGCGGCCAGCAGAAGAACTTAAGTTTCTTTGCGTTTACCGCGACGCCCAAGGGCAAGACGCTGGAACTGTTTGGCCGCAACGGGGAAGCTTTCCATACTTACTCGATGCGCCAGGCCATCGAGGAGGGCTTCATCCTCGATGTGCTGCGCAACTACACGACCTACAGCACCTGGTTCAAGTTCGTAAAGACTGTCGAAGACGACCCGACTATCCCGAAAAAGAAGGGCGCGCGGGCGCTGGCCAAGTTCAAGGAACTGCACCCGCACAACATCGAGCAAAAAACGGAAGTGATGATCGAGCATTTCCGCAGCCACGCGCGCCATCAGCTCGGCGGTCGCGCCAAGGCGATGGTGGTGACATCCAGCCGCATTCAGGCGGTGCGCTACAAGCTGGCCTTCGAGCGCTATCTGGCGGAAAACGGCTACACTGACATCAGGCCGCTGGTGGCTTTTAGCGGCACGGTGAAAGACCCGGACACGGGCATCGAATACACCGAACCGGGAATGAATACCGATGTGGTGACCGGCAAACCGATACCGGAAAGTTTGTTGTCCGAGCGTTTTGCTTCCAGCGACTATCAACTGTTGCTCGTCGCCAATAAATACCAGACCGGTTTCGACCAGCCCTTGCTGGTGGCGATGTATGTCGATAAGCGGCTGGATGGTGTGCAGGCGGTGCAGACGCTGTCGCGCCTGAACCGGAAGATCGCTGGCAAGGATGAGCCCTTTGTGCTCGATTTCGTGAACAAGCCTGAAGACATTTACGCCGCCTTCAAGCCCTATTTTGATTCCACCAGTTTGCAGGAGTCGGCCAACCCCGAGATGTTGATGGGCATCAAGCACGAGCTGGATCAGATGCAGGTATACCACTGGAGCGAGGTCGAGGCCTATGCCCGGATTTTCTACCGCACCCCAGACCGGCAAAACCAGGCCGATCACGCCCACATGCAGCGGCATTTGCAACCGGCGGTGGATCGCTTCAAGGCCATCGAAGATAACCAGATACGCAGTGCTTTCCGCGACAAACTGGGCGGCTATGTGCGGATGTATTCTTTCCTGAGCCAGATACTGCCTTACGGCGACCCGGATCTGGAAATGCTCTACAGTTACGGACGCTTTCTGTTGCCGCACCTGCCGCTGGATCGCGATAACACGGTAGTCAGGATCGGCAACGAAGTGGAGTTGCAGTATTACCGGCTGCAACGCGTTTCCAGCGGGTCGATTGACTTGAAAGTTGGCGAACCGGAGGGCGTTTACAGCCCAACGGATGTGGGTACCGGCAAGGCGAAGGAAGAGAAGGCGCCACTTTCAGAAATCATTCAGGTGTTGAACGAGCGTTTCGGCACGGCATTTACCGAAGAAGACCGCTTATTCTTCGAGCAAATCAAGGCGCGTGCGGTGGGCAACGCCCAGGTTATTCAAACCGCCATGGCTAATCCGCTGGACAAATTTCAGTTGGGCGTGCGCAAACTGGTCGAAGACCTGATGATTCAGCGCATGGACGAAAACGACAAGATCGTGACGCGCTATATGGATGATGGTGAGTTTCAACGCACGGCCTTTCCAATTCTCGCACGGGAAATTTTTGAGGCAATTCATAGCGACAAGGCTGTATGAAGCAACAACACAAATAGTCACATCAGAACCACTGCAATCAGACAGAAGGAATAACGATAATTGGGTTTACTCAATATGAAAATCGCAACCTGGAACGTCAATTCGTTGAAGGTGCGCCTGCCGCATGTGCTGGACTGGCTTGGCGCCAATCCGGTCGATGTGCTGTGCTTGCAGGAAACCAAACAGCAGGACGGCGATTTCCCGCAAGCCGAATTAATGGCGGCGGGTTATCACAGCATATTCAGCGGGCAAAAAACCTACAACGGCGTGGCGATCCTGAGCCGCATACCGGCCAGCGATGTGCAGTTCGGCATACCGGATTTTGCCGATGAACAGAAGCGCGTCATTGCCGCCACATTCGATGGCGTTCGCGTGGTATGCGTGTATGTGCCGAACGGGCAGAGCGTGGATTCCGACAAGTATCAGTACAAACTCGGTTGGCTCAACGCGCTGCACGACTGGCTGAAACAAGAGTTGATCCGCTATCCTGAACTGGTGCTGCTGGGCGACTACAACATCGCGCCGGAAGACCGCGATGTCTACGACCCGCTGGCGTGGCAAGGCAATGTGCTGGTCAGCGAGCCGGAGCGGCGGCAGTTCAAAAATCTGTTGCGGCTCGGTTTGCGCGACAGCTTCCGCTTGTTCGAGCAGGCCGAAAAATCTTATTCCTGGTGGGATTACCGCATGATGGCGTTCCGCCGCAACCTGGGGCTGCGCATCGACCATATCCTGATCAGCGAACCGCTCGCCGCGCGGTGCAAAAGCTGCGCGATCGACAAGGCGCCGCGCAAACTGGAGCGCCCCTCGGATCATGCGCCGGTCGTGGTGGATATATAGTTTTTTCCAACTCGATTTCAAAGGCCAATTCCGGCGCCAGCCTCCCGTTTCAATTCAATTTCAGAGATAAAACAACCCGGTAGGGTCGCGATCCATCACGCCCATGCGATATTGGTAGAAAAATGGAATCAGGGTGGGCGAGGCGCGCAAATAAAAACGGGGAAGCGGGCTGATCGTCCGCTTCCCCGCCATCCTGCCCGGAAAATCTTATTTTTTCTTGTTTTCGATCATCTCGTGCATGATCGGCGCGAGGATGATTTCCATCGTATGGCTCATCTTTCCGCCTGGCACGACCAGAGTGTTGGCGCGTGACATGAATGAGCCGGGAATCATGGCCAGCATGTACGGGAAATCAACGCCCCTGGGGTTGCGGAAGCGGACCACCACGAAGCTTTCATCCGGTGTCGGGATGTCGCGTGCGATGAACGGGTTGGAGGTGTCCACCGTGGCCACGCGCTGAAAGTTGATGTGGGTGCGAGAAAATTGTGGGGTGATGAATTTGATGTAGTCCGGCATGCGGCGCAGGATGGTGTCCACCGTCGCTTCCGCCGAGTAGCCGCGTTCGGCGCCGTCGCGGTGGATTTTCTGTATCCACTCCAGGTTGACCACCGGCACCACACCGATGCCCAGATCGACGTACCGGGCCGCATCAATATCGCCATTGGCGGCCAGGCCGTGCAGGCCTTCGTAGAACAGCAGGTCGGAATCAGCTTCGATGTCTTCCCACGGGGTGAATACGCCGGGCTTCAGGTCAACCGTGTTGAAATGCTTGTTGTGTTGCGCGGCTTCATCGTCGCTATGCACGTAGTAGCGGCGCTTGCATGTGCCGGTTTCGCCGTAGACCTTGAACATTTCTTCGATCTTGTCGAAGTGGTTGGCTTCCGGGCCGAAGTGGCTGAACGAGTTGTTGCCGGCCTTGGCCGCTTCGGCTGCCGCCGCGCGGAACGCCATGCGATCCAAGCTGTGCAGGCTGTCGCCTTCGATGACCGCCGCGTGAATTTTCTCGCGGCGGAAGATGTTTTCAAAAGCTCGTTTTACCGTGGTGGTGCCTGCGCCGGATGAGCCGGTAACAGCGATGACGGGGTGCTTGGACGACATGGTGTTCTCTCCTGGGAAGAATGAAATAAAATTTTTATGGACGGCGATTCTATAACAGAATGGCCTTCGAGCGCACCAAACGCTTACGCGCGCCGCGCCAAGGCCGCTATAATGCCGCATTCAGAAATCCAGCCAACGACTTGTACAAATATGCAACCCAACTACCACCCCGAATCCATCGAACAACAAGCCCAACAACACTGGGAAAACCGCCAGGCGTTCCGCGCCACGGAACAGTCCGACAAGCCAAAATATTACTGCCTGTCGATGTTCCCCTACCCGTCCGGCAAGCTGCACATGGGGCATGTGCGCAACTACACCATCGGCGATGTGCTGTCGCGCTATCACCGCATGAAGGGTTTCAACGTGATGCAGCCGATGGGCTGGGATGCTTTCGGGTTGCCCGCCGAAAATGCCGCGCTGGCGAATAACGTGCCGCCCGCCGCGTGGACTTACGACAACATCGCCTACATGCGCAAACAGTTGAAAAGCCTCGGTCTGGGCGTCGACTGGCAGCGCGAAGTGACTACTTGCACGCCGGAATATTACCGCTGGGAGCAGTGGCTGTTCACCCGCCTGTTCAAGAAGGGCATCATCTACAAGAAGACTGCCTCGGTGAACTGGGATCCGGTCGATCAAACCGTGCTGGCCAACGAGCAGGTCATCGACGGGTGCGGCTGGCGTTCCGGCGCGCCGGTGGAAAAGCGCGACATCCCGATGTATTTTTTCCGCATCACCGAATATGCCGAAGAGTTGTTGCAAGACCTCGACACGCTGCCTGGCTGGCCGGAGCAGGTGAAGACCATGCAGCGCAACTGGATCGGCAAGAGCTACGGCTGCGAGGTGCATTTCCCCTACGACATGGGCAGCGTCGGCACGGCGGGCGTGCTCAAGGTTTACACCACCCGCCCCGATACGCTGATGGGCGCGACTTATGTGGCCGTGGCGGCGGAACATCCGCTGGCGACGCGTGCGGCGGCGCAATCCGAAAAACCCGAGCTGGGCGCCTTTATCGCCGAGTGCAAGCGCGGCGGCACGGCGGAGGCCGATATGGCGACCCTGGAAAAGAAGGGCATGGATACCGGCATGTTCGTCAAGCACCCGCTGACCGGCGAAAAACTGCCGGTGTGGATCGCCAACTATGTGCTGATGGGCTACGGCGAAGGCGCGGTGATGGCGGTTCCGGCGCACGACGAACGGGATTTTGAATTTGCCGAAAAACATGGTTTGCCGGTCAAGCACGTCATCGCCAGCGTAGAACTGTCCGCCAAGTGGGATAAGTTGACCGCGCTGCTCGAAGCGGGTGGGGTCGAACTCGACCGGGGGGAAATCGACCGTCTGGGGATGTTCATTTATCTGAGCAATGTGCTGGTAGACCTGGCTGCGCCATCGGATGCGCTGATCGAGGCGATCCGGGATTTTGCCGGGCAACTGCAACTCGAATCGCCGAACACGGCATATGGCACGCTGGTCTGCTCGGGAAAATATAACAGTTTGGGATTCCAGGAGGCATTCGACGCGATTGCTGCCGAACTGCAAGTCCGTGAACTCGGCCGGAAACGCAGCCAGTTCCGCCTGCGCGACTGGGGCATTTCGCGGCAACGCTACTGGGGTTGCCCGATCCCGATCATCCATTGTTTCACTTGCGGCGACGTGCCGGTGCCGGACGAACAATTGCCCGTGGTGTTGCCCGAGCAAGTCACCATCACCGGCGCGGGTTCGCCGCTGGCCAAGATGCAGGATTTCTATATGACGCCCTGCCCGAAATGCGGCAAGGCGGCGAAGCGCGAGACCGACACCATGGACACCTTCGTCGAATCGTCTTGGTATTACGCGCGCTACACCAGCCCGGATTGCACCACCGGCATGGTGGACGAACGCGCCAAATACTGGTTGCCGGTCGATCAATATATCGGCGGCATCGAGCACGCTATTTTGCATTTGTTGTATGCGCGGTTTTTTCATAAGTTGATGCGGGATGAGGGGGTGTTCTCCAGTATTACAGACCCTCACCCCAACCCTCTCCCGATGCCCTCTCCTCAATCCTCTCCCGCAAGCGGGAGAGGAGGCGAACGAGAAAAGCAATCTTCAATCCCGGCGGGAGAGGGGGCGAACGGCGCACTATGTGCTGCTCAAAACCTTGATGAACCATTCCAGAACTTGCTTACCCAGGGCATGGTGATCGCGCCGACTTTTTACCGCGAGGATGCCGCAGGCAAGAAGCTGTGGATCAATCCGGCGGAGGTGGATGTGGAGGTGGATGCGAAAGCGCGGCCCATCGGCGCCAAGCTGAAAGCTGATGGTCAGCCTGTGATTATCGGCGGCACCGAGAAGATGTCGAAGTCCAAAAACAACGGCGTAGACCCGCAAGCCATCATCGACGAATTCGGCGCCGATACCGCGCGCCTGTTCATGATGTTTGCCGCGCCGCCGGAGCAATCGCTGGAGTGGTCGGATGCCGGGGTGGAAGGCGCGTTCCGTTTTCTCAAGCGGGTGTGGAAAGCCGTGCATGACCATGTGGAGCAGGGTGTTGTGTCCGCTTATCAGAGCGGCGATTTGAGTGCGGCGGCAAAAGCGTTGCGCCTGCAACTGCACCAGACCATCCAGAAAGTGGATGACGATATGGGGCGGCGCAAGACTTTCAACACCGCCATCGCGGCGAATATGGAACTGCTCAATGCGTTGACGAAATTTGATGAGCAGACACCGGCCTCGCGCAGCGTGGTGCAGGAAGCGCTGGAGGCCATCGTGCTGATGTTGAACCCCATCGTGCCGCATGTTTGCCATGCATTATGGGCCGAACTGCGCCCCGGCAACGACTTGCTGGATCAGGCTTTTCCCGAGATTGACCAGAGCGCACTGGTGCGGGATGAAATCGAAATCGTGATCCAGGTAAACGGCAAGTTGCGCGGCAATTTGACGGTCGCCAAGACCGCCGATAAAGAGATGCTGGGACAGTTGGCGCTCGCTCACCCGGCCATCGAAAAGCAGTTGGCGGGTGCTGCGCCGAAGAAGATCATCATCGTACCCGGTCGTTTGATTAACATCGTCGCGTAGGGGCGCGATTCGACCCTCACCTAAACCCTCTCCCGAAGGGAGAGGGAACAATCGCCCTTTCCCCCTCTGGGGGAAAGTTGGATAGAGGGCTGGCGCCCTGATTTATTTATTCACTCGAAAAGGGCGCGATGAATCGCGCCCCTACAAAAGGATGGCGTAATGCGCTTGTTTGTAATGTTGACCGTCCTGCTGCTGACCGCATGCGGCTTCCATCTGCGCGGCCAGGTGGGGATGCCGTTCGCCGCGCTGTATCTGGATGCGGCCAACCCCAATACGCCCTTCATTGGCGATTTGCGGCGCAGCCTGGAGTCCAATGGGGTGAGGCTGGTGAATGCCGCCGAACAGGCCGACGTAGTGCTCAACATCGTTTTTGAAATTCCAGACAAGCAGATTTTGACGCTGGGCGGAAGCGGACGCGTGAATGAATTCAAACTGCTCTACCGCGTTTCACTGCGCGCCTACGACCTCAAGCAGCGCGACTGGATACCCGCCGAGGAAATCACCTTGCGCCGCGATTATTCTTACGACGACACCCGGATTCTCGCCAAGGAGGCCGAGGAAGCCTTGCTCGTCCAAAGCATGCGCCAGGACATGGTGCAGCAGATCGTGCGGCGCTTGAGCCGCGCCAAACCCCAATTGCAGCAATAGCATGACCATCACCAGCGAAGACCTGCCGCGCCACCTCGCTTCCGGCCTCAAGCCGCTGTATGTGGTGTACGGCGACGCGCTGTTGCTGGTGATCGAAGCGGCGGACAGCATACGCGCGGCGGCGCGCGCTGCCGGGTATGCCGAACGCGAAACATTCATTGCCGAAACGCATTTCAAATGGAGCGAGTTGCGCAACAGCGCGCAGAGCCTGTCGCTGTTCGCATCGCGCAAAGTGGTGGATTTGCGCATCCCGTCCGGCAAGCCCGGCGTGGAGGGCGGGCAGGCGTTGCAGGATTACTGCGCCAACCTGAGTGAAGATGTACTCACGCTGATCTCCTTGCCCAAACTCGACAAGACCGCGCAGAAGAGCCAGTGGTTCGGCGCGTTGGCGCAACGCGGCGTGATGATTTCCGCCGACGATATTCCGCGCAGCGCGCTGCCGCGCTGGATCGCCGGTCGCCTCAAGCGGCAGGAGCAAAGCGCGGACAATGCCACGCTGGAATTTATCGCGGATCGGAGCGAAGGCAATTTGCTCGCGGCCTTCCAGGAAATACAGAAACTCGCGCTGCTGTTTCCGGCCGGGCCGCTGTCTTTCGAGCAGGTCAAAGACGCGGTGATGGACGTGGCGCGCTACGATATTTTCAAGCTTTCGGAAGCCATGCTGAACGGCAATGCGGCGCGCTTCGCGCGCATCCTCGACGGGCTGCGCGCCGAAGGGACCGCCACGGTGCTGGTGCTGTGGGCGATCAGCGAAGAAATCCGCACCTTGGGCAAAGTGCTGCAAGCCACGCAACGCGGCGCCAACATCGGCAACGCGCTGCGCGATGCCAGAGTGTGGGGGCCGCGCCAAGGGCTGATCGAAAATGCGGTGCGCCGCGTGAAATTGCCGCACATCGAACGCGGCATACAACAGGCCGCACGCTTGGATAAAACCATCAAAGGGCTGCGGCAGGGCGATGTGTGGGATGAGCTGCTGCAACTCGGGTTGCGTTTTGCCAAGGCTTGAATATGGGAAATGCCCCGTAGGGGCGCGATTCGCCCCTCACCCAAACCCTCTCCCGGAGGGAGAGGGAACAATCGCCCTTTCCCCCTCTGGGGGAAAGTTGGATAGAGGGCTGGCGCCCTTTTTCTGATGTGCGAACAAGCTTGGGCGCGATGAATCGCACCCCTACGGTTATAGAAATGAATGAAATATTGCTAGTGATCACCAATTTACCCGACGCGCCCTCCGCAGAAAAACTGGCGCGCCAACTGGTCGAGGCGCGTGCCGCCGCTTGCGTGAACCAGCTCGCGCCCTGCACTTCGACTTACCGCTGGCAGGGCAATATCGAAACCGCCACGGAAGTGCCGCTGCTGATTAAAACTACGCCGGATGCCTATCCGCGCCTCGAAAAATTGATCCGCGCGGCACACCCTTACGAACTTCCCGAAATTATCGCTGTCCCTGTGACAGCGGGTCTGCCCGCTTATCTGGATTGGGTGAACGGGCAAACCACCACCTCTGAGGACTGAACATGCGTTTTATTTTGCTGTTGCTGCTTTGTTTCATCGCTCCCGCCTCGAATGCTTCGGGTTTCCTGGATCGTTTGCCCGCGCTGGGCGGAACCAAGCAGCCGACTTTTTTGCCTCCCGAGCAAGCCTTCGGGCTGGAGGTCAGCGCCCGCGATGGGCATACCTTGCAGGCCAATTTCAGGATAACGCCCGGCTATTATTTGTACCGCGACAAAATCAGCTTCTCGACCACTGGCGGCACGGCCAAAATAACGGCGGTCAATTTGCCCAAGGGCGAAATAAAACAAGACCCCAACTTCGGCGCCATCGAGGTGTTCCATAACTCGTTCCAGGCCGAAATCGTGCTGGAGCGCGGTGCGGCTGCCGCCGAGACTATCGCGCTGAACGCGAAATATATCGGTTGCAGCGAGCAGGGCTTGTGCTATCCGCCGATCACGCCGACCCTGCAAATCAGCCTGCCTGACGCCGGCGCCAGCGCGAATCCTCTTCCCCGCGCAGAGCCGGTGGCAAGCCGTTCAGCCGATACCGCAGAGCAATCCGAAAATGCGCAAATTTCCAAATTGTTCAAAAAGGGCAATTTCTGGCTGATCGTCACCTTCTTCTTCGGCGCCGGATTGTTGCTGGCGTTCACCCCGTGCGTATTCCCGATGATCCCGATTTTGTCCGGCATCATCGTCGGGCGCGGCCACAAGATCACTCACATGCACGCCTTCATTCTGTCGCTGGCCTATGTGCTGGGCATGGCGATCACCTATGCTGCGGCGGGTGTGGCGGCGGGGCTTTCCGGCAACCTGATTTCCAACGCGCTGCAAACGCCGTGGGTGCTGGGCAGCTTCGCCGGGATATTCGTGCTGCTGTCGCTGTCGATGTTCGGCTTTTATGAGCTGCAACTGCCGACCGCGTTGCAGAGCAAGCTGTCCGATACCAGCAACAAACTGCACGGCGGGCATCTCGGCGGGGTGTTCATGATGGGCGCGCTGTCCGCCATCATCGTCGGCCCGTGCGTCGCCGCGCCGCTGGCCGGTGCGCTGCTCTACATCGGCCAGACCCACGATGCGGTGCTGGGCGGTGTCGCCCTGTTCGCGCTGGCGCTCGGCATGGGCGCGCCGCTGCTGCTGATCGGTTCCTCGGCGGGCGTGTTGCTGCCCAAGGCGGGCGCGTGGATGGAATCGGTGAAGAGCGTCTTCGGCGTGATGCTGCTGGGGCTGGCGATCTGGATCGTCCAATCGCTGCTGCCCATCGGCGTGCAGATGCTGCTGTGGGCGGCATTGCTGATTTTCTCGGCGGTTTACCTGCGCGCGCTGGATGCCTTGCCGCACAACGCGCACGGCTGGCACAAGCTGCTCAAAGGCATCGGCATATTTACTTTTCTGCTGGGTGCGGCTTATTTGATCGGCGCGCTGTCCGGCGCGCGCGACCTCCTGCGCCCGCTGGGCGCCCTCGTCAGAGCCGAGGCGCAAGCTTCCGCCGGCTTGCAATTCTCCCGCGTCAAAGACCTGGCCGAACTCGATCAGCGCCTCGCCGGGGCGCGCGGCAAGATGGTGATGCTGGACTTTTATGCGGACTGGTGCGTATCCTGCAAAGAGATGGAGCACAACACTTTCAGCGATCCCGCCGTGCAGGCCAAACTCAAGCCGGTGCTAGTGCTGCAAGCGGATTTGACCGCCAACAGCGATGCCGACAAAGCGTTGCTCAAACGCTATGGTTTGTACGGCCCGCCCGTTATCCTGTTTTTTGATGCACGTGGCAATGAACTGGGCGATTCCCGCGTGACGGGCTATCAGGATGCCGCCAATTTTCTGAAAACGCTACAAGGTGTCGGGCTTTAAAAATCTGGTCTTTTCATGCATCATGAGAAAGGCGCGACGAATCGCGCCACTGCGAATCCACCATGATTCTACCGCTGCGCACCTCGCTTCCCGTTATTGCAGCCGCCGTACTGGCCGCCTGCGCCAGCCCGTCCCCCCGCTACCAGACCGCATACCGTTATGAGTTGCCCACGGATTCGGAGGGGCTTGTCTGCCTGGAAAAATGCGGGCAGAAGATAGAAGCCTGCCAGCAGCGCTGCACGGCAAATTACCAGTCCTGCCTGAAGCTCATCGAGCCGCAGGCGGATGGGCGCTACGGCGAAGCGCTCAAGCGCTATGAAGCCGATCTGGACCGCTACCGCGGGGAGCTGGAGCGTTACCAGTTGTACCTGTCCATGAGTTGGAACCGCCCGCCCTGGTACGGTTACGGGTATTACCCCGCATGGCCCGACCCGCACTATTTTCCGCCCGAGCCGCCGGGAAAACCCGTTCGCGACGAAGAAGTTAACCGGCTGCGCCAGGAAAAATGCGAGGTGGATTGCGGCTGCCAGACTGTCTCCGACGCCTGTTTCCTCGCGTGCGGCGGCAGGCGGACCAGCGGGGTGCGGTGCGTAGCAAATTGCCCCGATGTGAAATGAAGGTGGGGCTCTTGTTGCGCCGGATATTCTCAAGGGATCGAGCCATGTTTTCCGCCGAAGTTTTCACGAAGAAAAACAAATGTGGCTCCGCCCAAAAATTGATCCGATTATTCAATTACTTCCCAACTCGCGCCCCTAATTGCTTACAATTGCCCATCGATTTTAAAAACCCCCGTGCAGCGCCCCGCAAATAACCCGCCATGAACCGTATTTTTCCCCGTCCTGCTGCGCTGCAACCCCTTGTCTTGCAGGAAAATCATCGGTTCCATCACGGCTGGCTGCTTGCGAGACATTGCCCTAAACCGTAAAGGGAGATACTGAAGATGAACAAACATGCAATGGGTACTGCCTTGGCCGTGCTGCTTGCTTCCGCTTCCTGCGCCGCTTATGCCAATGACCTGACGCATTCCTCGGCGGCCAAGCTGGCACAACAGCCCGCCACCCCGGAACGTGCCGAAAACTCTGTCAATGAAATGGAAAAACTGTTTTCGGGTTCATCGGCCGCCAAGCAGGTGGGTAACAGCAAGTCCGGGGCAGTTTCCACCCTCATGCATGACGCGGAGAACATACGCCATGAGGCCCACGAGGCGCTGGAAAGCAAAAATTACGCGGAGGCCATCCATCTTTCCAATGAAGCCAAGAAAGCCTTCTTTGCCGCCGCGCAACAGGCAGAGCCGGGGGTGGCGCTTGCCAGCAAGGAAGAGGGCGATTTCAAACATATGCTGGACAGCGTTAATGCCTTGACCGGCGCCCTGGAACGAACCGCCAAGGAATCTGGCAAGAATTCCGATGCCGCGCTGAAAAATATTCATGGGCTGGTGAAGAACGCCAACAACCTGGCGGCGGAGAAGAAGCATGTTGACGGTCGCAAGTTGCTGGACAAGGCATTCCTGGCACTCAAGGTCGCCATCGAATCCATCAAGCAAGGCACCACAGTCACTGCCCAGAAAGACAACAGTCCCAAAGGAATATACGAATACGAAGCGTTCCGCAACGATACCTACCTGAGCCTGGTCGAGATGTTCATGGATGAGCGCAAGAAAATGGCTATCGCATCGGACACGGATTTCCTCAACGACGTGAGGTTGGCCAGTGAGATACGCAAGGAAGGCCTGGCCTCGGGCGAGAAAAAACGCTATGAAGAAGCATCGAAAAGATTGGGCGACTCCACTTCCATCTACAAGCGTGCCGTGCGCCGCGCCGGGGTGCCGATTTTCGACTAGCAGTCTGTCGGTGGTGAGAGTGGAGCGGGTGAACGGGATCGAACCGTCGTATGCAGCTTGGGAAGCTGCCGTTCTACCATTGAACTACACCCGCGAGCGCAGCAATTTTACGTGGATTGCCAACATTACTCAACTTTAGTGTGTTGCACTGGATTGGCTCAAGTTGAGGGCGCCTCTATTTATAGAGATGCCCTTAAAAGTAGGCGCTATGGCGTCCGATATGGCGAAGCGGAATCCTGTGGGATAATCCCGCCATGAATTCTTCCCTGCTTTCCGGTCTCAATCCCGAACAACGCCAAGCTGTCACGCTGCCGCACCAGTCCGCGCTGATCCTCGCGGGCGCGGGCAGCGGCAAAACGCGTGTGTTAACCACGCGCATCGCGTATCTCATCAGCACCGGCGCGGTCAGCCCGCACGGCATTCTGGCCGTGACCTTCACCAACAAGGCGGCGAAAGAGATGGTTACGCGCCTGTCGGCAATGCTGCCGATCAACACGCGCGGCATGTGGATCGGCACGTTTCACGGGCTGTGCAACCGCATGTTGCGCGCGCATTACCGCGAGGCGAACCTGCCGCAGGCTTTCCAGATTCTCGACAGCGGCGACCAGCTTTCCGCGATCAAGCGGCTGATGAAGGCGATGAATGTCGATGACGAAAAATTCCCGCCGCGCGATGTGCAGAATTTCATCAGCAGCAGCAAAGAGCAGGGCTTGCGCGCGCATGAGGTGGAAGCCTACGATCCGTTCACGCGGCGCAAGGTGGAAGTGTTCGCCGAATACGATGCGCAATGCCAGCGCGAAGGGGTGGTGGATTTTTCCGAGCTGTTGTTGCGCTGCTATGAGCTGCTGTCGCGCAACGCGTCTATTCGCGAGCATTACCAGGAACGGTTTAAGCATATTCTGGTGGACGAATTTCAGGATACGAATAAGCTGCAATATCAGTGGCTGAAGTTGCTGGCGGGGGTTGGCGAAAAACGCCCTCTCCCCAACCCTCTCCCGCTTGAAGCCCCTCTCTCTAACTCTCTCCCGCAAGCGGGAGAAAGGACAAACGTGAAAGGCAATCTTCAATTTTTGGGAGAGGGGGCGAACGCCGCGCCTGCGGCGCTTTTTGCTGTCGGTGACGACGACCAATCTATCTATGCGTTTCGCGGTGCGAATGTCGGCAACATGCAGGCGCTGACGCGCGATTTTCACGTCGAGAACGTCATCAAACTGGAGCAGAACTACCGCTCGCACGGCAACATCCTGGAAGCAGCCAACGTCCTAATCAGCAACAACCGCAACCGCCTCGGCAAAAATCTGTGGACTTCGGAAAACGGCGGCGAGCCGCTGCGCGTGTACGAGGCGCCGACCGACGTGGAAGAGGCCGGCTTCATCGTCGGCGAGATTCAACAACTGAAATCCGAGGGAATCAACCTCAAGGAAATCGCGCTGCTGTACCGCTCCAACGCGCAGTCGCGGGTGCTGGAACACGCGCTGGTTTCCGCCGGATTATCGTATCGCGTGTATGGCGGGCTGCGCTTTTTCGAGCGGCAGGAAATCAAGCACGCGCTGGCCTATCTGCGCCTGATGGAAAACACCGATGACGACAACGCGCTGCTGCGCATCATCAATTTCCCCACGCGCGGCATCGGCGCGCGCAGCATCGAGCAGTTGCAAGAGTCAGCGAAAATAAATACCACTACGCTATGGGATACGGCGGCGCGCGCGGGCGGCAAAGTCTCGGCATTCGTCGCGCTGATCGAGTCGCTGCGCGGTGCAACACGCGAATTGCCGCTCCCGGAAATCATGGATCATGTACTGCACCACAGCGGCTTGATCGCGCATTACCAGAATGAAACCGGCGCGAAGAAGCGCGAGGCCGAGGAGCGGCTGGAAAACCTGAACGAACTGATTAACGCGGCGACGCTGTTCGTGCATGAAAACGAAGACGACAGCCTGACCGCGTTTCTCACCCACGCCTCGCTGGAAGCGGGCGAGCATCAGGCCGGCGACCAGGATGATGCGCTGCACCTGATGACCGTGCATGCCGCCAAGGGATTGGAATTTCATACGGTATTCATTACTGGTTTGGAAGAGGGCTTGTTCCCGCACCAGAACAGCCAGAATGTGGATGGCGGGCTGGATGAAGAGCGCCGCCTGATGTATGTGGCGATTACGCGCGCGCGGCGCAGGCTGTACCTGAGCTTCGCGCAGAGCCGTATGCTGCACGGTCAGGTGAGCTATGGCCGCGCATCGAGCTTCCTGCGCGAGCTGCCGGACAACTTGTTGCATTGGCTCTCGCCGCGCATGGCGCAGCGCAGCCCGTTCGCCTCCCCGTTTACGCCACAGCGTAATGCACCGGTTGCCGCACCAATACAGCGTTCCGCAAGCACATCCAGTTGGCGTACCGGCCAGCGCGTACTCCACCAGAAATTCGGCGAGGGTGTCATTACCGGCGTAGAGGGCAGCGGTGCGGATGCGCGTGTACAGGTCAATTTCCGCAAGGCCGGGGTGAAGTGGCTGGCGTTGGAGTATGCGAAGCTGACAGCGCCGTAGGGGCGCGATTCATCGCGCCCTTCTTCCGTACATGGGTAATCAGGGCGCGATGAATCGCGCCCCTACGGCGGCGTACCAACCTCTTCCGGCTCCGGGAAAATATCGCAATAGCTGGCATACAGCGAAGTGAATACGACGGGCATCAACACCAGCCAGCCGAGCATCATCGGCATGGTGGCCAATATCGCCAGGAATATGAATGTCGCGCCATACACCAGCATCGGGCCGACGTTGTTGGTGAAAGCGCGCAGGCTGAGTTTCATCGCCTCCAGCGGCGCGACATTATTGAAGAACACCAGCATCGGGGCGAATTGCATGGCCATGACCAGCGCGCTGAACAACGTGATGCCCAGCAACACAGACAGCCCCGCCCCGGTGACAGCTTGCCTGATGATTTCGGGGTCTTCCACCGGTTGTCCGCTCATCAAAATATTGACCAGCGTAGCTCCGCCGACCATGATCATCACGCCGAAAATCAGATACTGCCCGACCAGCGCGATGCCGCCCACCGTGACCAGATGCGCGGTGCGATGCTGAAAGCCGCTGAACAGGTGCGCCAATTCCAGCTCTTCGCCTTCTTCCAGCGCACGGCAGCCAACCATCAGCCCGGCCAATACCGCAGGCAACAGCAGGCTGGCGAGCGGCTCGCCGACCACCGGTACGGCGGATAACGCGGCCACCGCGATGAAGCAGATCAGCAGCAATACGATCCACAACAGCGGCGCTTTCACAAACAGCGCGTAGCCCTGTTTGATCCACACCCAGCCTTGTCCGGCATTCAATCGTTTCGGTTCCATGTTGCCCTTTACAGCCAGACGGCCTGCGCCGTTGCGATGTGATTTTTCAGGATGCGCTCGAAGTGGCGCGGATCATGCGCGTGGATCAATTCGCCATCGCGCGGCAGGTACATGTCGAACAGGCGCGACAGCCAGAAGCGCAGCGCGGCGGCACGCAACATCAGCGGCCAGGCGTGACATTCGCTCCCCAGCAGCGGGCGCACCGCGTGATAAGCGCGCAAAAACGTCTGTGTGCATGCCGCATCAAGCTTGCTCTCTTCGCCCATGCACCAATCGTTGACGGTAATCGCCACGTCGTACAGCAGCGCGTCGCTGCACGCAAAATAAAAATCGATTAGCCCGCCGACGCGGTTTTCTTCCATCAGCACATTGTCGCGGAACAGGTCGGCGTGGATGACGCCTTGCGGCAAGGATGCCCAGTTTCGCTGCGCGTGCAGCGCGACTTCGTCATCCAGCAATGCCGCCTGCGCCGCGTCCAGAAATGGTCGCACCCGTGGAGCGGTTGCCGCGCGCCATGCGCCGCCTCTCGGGTTGGGCATGATCTGGCTGAAGCTTTGCCCGGCAACATGCATCTGCCCGAGCATCGCGCCGATCGCGGCGCATTGTGCGCTGCTCGGCGCGGTCGTGGATTTGCCTCTCAAACGGCTGACGATGCAGGCCGGTTTGCCATTCAGCACGCCCAGAAACTGGTTGTGACGGTTCGCCACCGGGCTGGGGCACGGGATGCCGTGTCGCGCCAGATGCGCCATCAAATTCAAATAAAACGGCAACTCGTCGGCGGTGAGTTTTTCGAACAGCGTGAGCACGAAGCGGCCATTGCTAGTGGTGACGAAATAATTGGTGTTCTCGATGCCGGACGCGATGCCCTGCAAATCCAGCAATTGGCCCAGGGAATAATCGCGCAGCCAGGCGGTGAGCTCCGCCTCGGAAACCGCAGTAAAAACCGACATGCTTCAGAAGCTGCGGATGATCCAGCGCGGCGGGCGCAGGCCGGAATCGAGGCTTTCCTGGCGCGAAAACTTGCCGTCGCCCCTGTCGTCCACCAGGTAATAAGGCGGGCCGACCTTAGGCGTCACCTTTATCATGTACAGCCTGCCACCGGCGCGAAATTCCTCGATCGTCTGCTCGGTCTGCCTGGTAATGGTCACCTCCGGCTCATCACCGGGGGACGCATCCGGCGCGGCATCGAATGCGGGCGGCGGCGGCAACGGCTCAAGATTGGCGGGGACGGGCTGGCCCGCAAAGGCGGCAAGGGAAAAACTGCTGAGCAGCAACAGGAGATAAAAACACAT
>SCPW01000352.1 GCA_004298605.1 Gallionella sp. | reverse complement strand
ATCCGGCATGTCGGCAAACAGCGGGACTTGTTTTTCCTCGATCACCCGCGCCGATTTGGCCACTTCCGTCACCGGCATTTCGATGTGGATCGGCTGGTGCTCATCGACACGTTTCTTTTCTTCCTCGACGACGGTGACACGCTCGTGCATCGCCTGCGCGCCGATGCGTTTGTCCTGCCGCGTCTGCCAGGCCAGGCGCGCCCGCTGATATGCGTTTTCCAGCAGCGCGCCCAGCCAATCGACGAAACGCAACCAGGATAGCCCGCTGAACACGCTGAAGCTGGCCGCAATCAGCGCCAGCAGCAGCAGCGTCGCGCCGGTGAAGCCGAGCAGCCGCGCCATTGCATCGCCGATTATCGCGCCGAACATTCCGCCCGGCGCCAGCGGTAGCACAACTTTCAACGTGTACAGACGGATCGCTTCGAGCGCGCTGCTGGCGAGCAGCAACAGCGCGAACCCGGTCGCGGAAACCCACCACGCCCGCTTGTCGAAAACGCTGTCGGCGCGGAGCTCGTGATACCCCGCCCAGACGCGTTGCAGCATGAACAGCACCCACCACCACGCGGAAAACCCGAACAGGTAAAACAGCAAATCGGAAAGATAAGCGCCCAGCGCACCCGCCGGATTGCCGGTCGATGCGCGGCTGGCGCTGTGCGACCAGGCCGGATCGGCGGGGTTGTATCCGTACAGCGCGATGGTGAAATACAGCGCGCAGGCGACCAGCAACAGCCAGCGCGATTCGCGCAGCAGGCCAAACAATTTGCTGCCGGGCAGAGTGTTATCCGTTTCAGTCATGTACCGGCGCCACCAAGCAACCCGAGCTTCCCGGCCTCGCGCACGGCCTCCATGCGGCTGCCCACACGCAGGATTTGATAAATTGCCGCCACGTGAATCTTGACGGTTCCTTCGGCGAGACGGATTGCCTCGGCGATTTCCTTGTTGGACAACCCTGCCGCCAGATGCGTCAGCACCTCCATCTGGCGTTGGGTCAAACCATATTCATTGGTGTTCATGCTGCGACGGTCTACCGGCTCCGTTCCGCTCTCGGACGTCACGCCATGTTGCCGCAATATTTGCGGCGGGATATACACCCCGCCGGAAAGCACCAGATTCAATGCGTTCAACATCACCGGGACGGTCGAACTCTTGCACACGAAACCCATCGCGCCATAATCCATTACCTTTTTCATATAGCCGCGGCCTTCCTCGCCGGAGACCACCACGACCGGGATATGCGGGAAACGCTGATGGAAAAGCCGGATGGACACCGGGCCTTCGCTGCCGGGCATATTCATGTCCAGCAACGCCAGATCCAACTCGGGATGCTGCACGGCAAGCTTCAAGCCATCGTGAAAATCCCCCGCTTCCAATATCTCGGGCGCCCCGCCATGCAACTGCTGCAGCACATAGCGCAACCCCTCGCGGAACAGCGCGTGATCGTCCACCAATAAAATTTTCATAGCACGCTTCTCCCATTCAGAAGGCAGATTGTTGTGCGGCTGCGCCGCGCTTTGTTTCCGTACCTCGTACCCATCCCCGACCCGTTAATCATACCCCAGCCAGTTCGCGGGATGCGATGGTGAAGGGATCGCTTCCTGGAATGGGCGCAGCCCGCTCCGTACCGCCCACGATCATGCCCCGCCAAGCAGCAGCCGGATATCATCGGCCAGCCACTCGGCACGCTGCGCGTGGGGCGCGCGCAACCGCACCTTGCCTTTGGGATCGACCAGGAACGTGCCCAGAGAGTGATCCATGTTATAGCCGGACTCGGACGACTGCTTCTGATACGTCACATAAAATGCCTTGGCGGCCTGCGCCGTGGCTTGCGCATCACCGTATAGCCCGAGAAACGACGGGTCGAAAGCGGGGACATATTTCGCCATCATCTCCGGCCTGTCGCGCTCGGGGTCAACCGTGACGAACAACACCTGCACCCTGTCGGCATCCTTGCCGAGCAACTTCTTCGCTTGCGCCAGATCAGCCAGCGTGGTGGGGCACACATCCGGACAACCGGTATAGCCGAAGAACAGCGCCACCACCTTGCCGCGAAAATCGGCCAGCGAACGCGGTTTGCCGTTGTGGTCGGTCAAATGAAAATCCGCTTCGGTGAACATGACGCTGATATCGTTGGCGTGAAACGGCGAAGGCAACTTGGGTTTTTCGCAACCAGCCAATAGTGCAACCGACAAAAAGAGAAATAAATTACGCAGCCACATGGCAGCTCCCCGCCCATCCGTACTCATAAAACGTATACCCCACTTTAAATAAGCCGTACACACCGAACCCGGCCACCAGCAAACCGGCTGCCATCCGCACGCGCGGCGACTGCGCCCGGCGCTTGGCGCTTTCCCAGAACAGGCCGATCGCCAGCAGATTCGGCAAGGTGCCCAGGCCGAACGCCAGCATGATCAGCGCCCCGCTTTGCGCGTCCCCGCTGGCCAGCGCGCTGACCAGCACACTGTACACCAGACCGCACGGCAACCAGCCCCACAACATGCCGAGCAACAAAGCGCGGGAAACCGTATCGACCGGGAACAGGCCGCGCGCCAGCGGCTGGATGCGCCGCCACAACAGGCCTCCAACCCGCTCGATGCGCCGCACCATGCCCCAAATGCCGGCGAGATACAAACCCAGCGCGACCAGCATCAAACTGGACAAGGCGAACAGCAGATGCTGTATTGGAACTACATCGCGCAGCAGCAACCCGGCCTGCCCGACCGCGCCAACTAGCGCGCCCGCCAGCGCATAACTCGCCACCCGTCCGCTGTTATAGGCCAGATGGAATGGCCAGCGCATACCTTGTTTCGGCAACTGCGCAGCGAGCATACCGACGATGCTACCGCACATGCCGAGGCAATGCACCCCGCCGAGCAGGCCGACAAAAAATACCGCGACGATGCTGAAGTCAGTCATAAAAGCCTTGTCCGCATAACCAGCGACTTGGCGAGCACTGTTTGCTCGCCTGGTCGAATGGCTATAACCAACCACTTGGCAATCGTTCTTTGGTTGCCTGGTGTCGTGTCATGCATGATATGTCACATTAATATGGGTTGTTTTTCGTAGGGCGGAAAAGCGCAGCGCCTTCCGCCGTATGTTTTTCATTCGGCGGATAACGCCTTCGGCTCATCCGCCCTACGCAGTTAGCTCACCATTTGTTTCGTAATTAACGTGTCAATGTACTAGTGGGATGGCTAGCCGCTTCACCAGTAGTTGCCCCAGATTACGCAGATTCAGAATCGGCAGCCGTTTTAATCTGCGTCAATCTGTGTAATCTGCGGATCAGATGTTCTTCCTTCCAGCAACCCCAGATCCAACCACCCCGCCGCTACGCGCGCATCCGGCTGCGCCTGATAGGACACCACACCCAACAGCGGCGCGCCGATGCGTTGCTGTAATGCAGCGATATTTGCATCCAGCATCGCCATGTTCGCATCCAGCACATTCGCCACCCATCCCGCCAGCGTCAGGCCGCGCGCGGCAACCGCCTCCACCGTGAGCAGCGCATGATTCAAACACCCCAGCCGCACCCCGACCACCAGAATGATCGGCAAACCCAATTGCACCGCCAGATCCGCGCTGTCCTGCGCGGCGTTGAGCGGCGCCCGGAAACCGCCCACGCCTTCCACGACCACCACATCGGCTTGCGCCTCCAGCTCTTTGTACGATCCCACGATGCGCGCGAAATTGATGTTGACGCCGACGAACTGCGCCGCCAGATGCGGCGCAACGGCTTGCGCGAAGCAATACGGGTTGATCTGCCCCCTGCCGGCCAGCACATTGCTGGCGGCGCGCAACTGCATGACATCCTCATTTTGCCCGTGTTCATCGCAGCCCGCGGCCACCGGCTTCATCCCGACCACGCGCTTGCCCTGCGCGGCAAAGCCGTGCAGCAGCGCGCAACTGACCAGCGTTTTGCCGACGCCGGTATCTGTCCCTATGATGAAGTAACTCATTTCAATTTAAACGTAGTCTGGATAATCGCCGCCCCCTCCTTCGTCATGCGCGGTTGCGGCTTCCAGGCATGGCCGTAAATCACTTCATAGGTGGCGGGCAGCTTGCCGTCACGGCGCAGCCGCTCGTAATTTTCCACCAGCCTCGCCCAGGCATGTTTCCCCATCAACCCGCGGCTCCGCCCGGCAGTGGCATTATGCGCGCCGATGCGCTTCAGGTCATGCAGCACGCCGCGCACATCGCCGTAGGTCAGCGTCAAATATTCCATGTCCATCACCGGCTCGGCAAAGCCGCTGTGCGACAGCATGTCGCCGATATCGTGCATGTCGGTGAAGCGGTTCAAATGGTTATGTTGATCCACGCCGTTAAAAGCCAGCCTTAATTCCTTCAGCGTATCCGGCCCGAAGGTGCTGAACATCAGCAGCCCATCCGCTTTCAGCACGCGGTGCAACTCGGCAAAGGCGGCGGGCAAATCGTTGCACCATTGCACCGCCAAGTTAGACCAGACCATTTCGACGCTATTGGCCGCCAATGGCAGCGCTTCGATATCGCCGCACACCGCCAGTTGTTTTGCGCCGCCCAATAATTTCTGCCACCAACCGGAACGGCTGCGCGCGCTTTGCAGCATACCGATGGCAATGTCCAGCGCAACCACCTGCGCCGCCGGATACTTTGCCGCCAACTGGCGCGCGCCCCAGCCCGTGCCGCTGCCCGCGTCCAGTATGCGCGCCGGTTGCAGCTTGATGTAATCGAGCCGCTCCAGCATCCGCGCGCACACTTCGCGCTGCAACACCGCCGCCGCGTCGTAATCCGCCGCCGCACGGTTGAAAGCGCGGCGCATTTGTTTTTTGTCTATCGCAAATTCATTCATGCAAAAAATCCACTACCAGCTTGATAAATTCTTCGGGGTGCGACAAAAACGGCGCGTGTGCTGCGCCCTTGATGATCGCCAGTTGCGCATCCGGCAAGTGTTCCGCCAGATATTGTGCTGCCTGAGGCGGCGTGAGCGTATCACGTTCCCCGCCGATCACCAGTGTGCGTTGCTTGATTTCCGGCAACACGCCGCGCAGATCGCAGTCGCGCAAAATCTCCAGCCCGCCTTGCAGCGCCGCCAAATCCGGCTCGCCCCGGCCGAACAAGG
>SCPW01000351.1 GCA_004298605.1 Gallionella sp. | reverse complement strand
TGGTGACATGCGCCGGAGAAAGCGCGATGTCGATCTTGCCGCCCTGCACCAGATCGACATACGCGCTGCGGTTGATCAGCGCGATCACTTTGCGCGCCCCGCCCTGCTTGGCGAGCAGCGAAGACATGATGTTGTTTTCGTCATCGTTGGTGAGCGCGCAGAACACGTCGACTTCGTGGACATGTTCCTGCTGCATCAGCTTTTCATCGGTGCCGTCACCGTTCAGCACTAGGGTATTGGACAATTCCTCGGCCAGTTTTTTGCAGGACTTCTTGTTGTATTCGATCAGCTTGACCTGGTAATCGTGTTCCAGCGCCCTTGCCAGGCGCTGGCCGATATTGCCGCCGCCGACGATCATCACGCGCTTGGTGGGCTTGTCCATGCGGCGTATTTCCATCAGCACGCTGCGGATATTGCCGGTCGCGGCGATGAAGAAAATTTCGTCGCCATCTTCGACCACGGTATCGCCTTCGGGAATGATCGGCCTGTTCTTGCGGAAAATCGCCGCCACGCGCGTTTCGACCTGCGGCATATGGGTGCGCAGGAAGCGCAGCGGCTGGCCCACCAGCGGCCCGCCCTCGAAGGCGCGCACCGCCACCAGCGAGGCTTTGCCGTCGGCGAATTCCAGCACTTGCAGCGCTTCGGGAAATTCGATCAGCTTAGTGATGTATTCGGTGAGTATCTGTTCCGGGCAAATCGAAAAGTCCACGCAAAAATTGTCTTTGCTGAAAACTTCCTGCCGGTTCAGGTAATCGGTGGCGCGGATCCGCGCGATGCGCGTCGGGGTGTTGTAGAGGCTGGCCGCCAGCTTGCAGGCCACCAGGTTGACCTCATCGCTCTGCGTGACCGCCAGCAGCATGTCGGTGTCGGCGATCCCGGCTTGTTCGAGCACCGAAGGGTGCGCCGCATTGCCGGTCAGCGTGCGCAAATCCAGCCTGTCCTGCAACTGGCGCAGTTTTTCGCCATCGGAATCCACGACCGTGATGTCGTTTGCTTCGCCGACCAGGCTTTCCGCCACCGTCGTGCCGACTTGGCCCGCGCCAAGAATCAAGATTTTCACAAATACCCCTTCAGTATCTTATGGCTCAACTGCTTCGTAGTTTCCGGGTAGCATTTGCTATGCTGCAAATGCCATAACTGTAGGTCATAGCTATGCCCGGCCTACAGTTGATTCCGCCCCGTTTGTTACTGCGCGCGTATCCAGTTTTTCCATTCGGCAAACAGCTTCTCATCGCGGGCCGCGATGACCGAGCGATGCCAGATATCACCTTGTGCAAAGTCGTCGTTTTCAATGCAGCAGGCATGGCCGCCCGATTCCGACAAAATCAACATGCCGGCGGCGTAATCCCAGAGTTTTTGCCCGCCATGCAGATAGATGTCATAGCGCCCGGCGGCGGTGTAGCACCAGTCCAGCGCGCTCGCGCCAAAGTTGCGTTGCGAAGCATAGGGCGGATGAGCCGCCAGTTGCGAGACCAATTTTGTGCTGAGCCGCTTCAAATCGACATTTGCCAAAGCATGGCTGAGCGTGCTGGCACTTTCGCGCCCGACCAGCTTTTCGGCATTCAGAAACGCGCCTTTACCCTGCTCCGCGGCAAATACTTCATCGGCTGCCGGGTTATACACCACGCCCAACACGCTCTTGCCTTCGCGCAATAAGGCGGCTGATACCGCAAAATAAGGCAGGCCGCGCACAAAATTTGAGGTGCCATCAATCGGATCGATGCACCACATGCCGCCGCCGCCCGCCTGCCAGATTGCGTGTTGCTCACCGGTTGGCATTTCTTCGCCCAGCACCGGCACGTTGATGATGGCTTGCAGTTTTTTGGCCAATGCGTGCTGTGCCGCCATATCCGCCTCGGTACACAGGCTGCCGTCGCTCTTGCGCTGATGCGCCACCTTGAGGTAGCGCGGCATGATTTCCTCGGACGCGACCAGCTTGACCGCCGCGCTCACCGCCTTGAGGATCGCGCTCATGCCGCGTGTGCCGGCCCGCGTCATGCCCCGTTTTTCCATTTGATCGAGCAGCCCATGCTGGCGATCTGTTCGCGTGGCCCCTGCCCGGTTTGCGCCACTTGCAGCATGGCGTCGTACAAATCGCGCGGCGCATCGGCGACCGCTTCCTTGCGCGACGCATCCAGCCGACCGCGGTATTGCAATTCGAGATCGGCGTTGAAGCCGAAGAAATCCGGCGTACACACCGCGCCGTAGTTTTTGGCGGTTTGCTGTGTTTCATCCCACACATACGGGAAGGGATAGCCGTATTGCTCGGCCACCCGCTTCATATTTTCAAAAGAATCTTCCTCATATTCGGCGGGGTCATTCGACATGATGGCGACCGTGTTGACACCATGCTGTTGCAATTCGCGCGTATCCCGCACGATGCGGTCGCGGACCGATTTCACATAAGGGCAATGATTGCAGATGAACATCACCAGCAGGCCGTTTTTGCCACGCACTTTGGCGAGGTTATAACGCGCGCCATCCACACCGGGCAGATCGAAATCGCGAGCCTTCCAACCAAAATCGCACAGCGGGGGTTGCAGACTTACCATACAAACTCCTGACAACATTTTTTGAGGCGTTATATTATCACGCCGAGGCCACCATTCATTTTACCTAAATCATGCCGCGCTTCTATTGCACACCCCCGCTGCCTGCCGGCGGCCAATTCGATCTGCCGCCGGATGCGGCCCACCATGCCGCGCGCGTGCTGCGTTTGCGCGAGGGAGACCGCGTTGAAATTTTCGATGGATCGGGAAACGAATGCCGGGGCGTGATTGCCGGACTTGGCGGCAAACGCGTGGTGATCGGCGAGATTGCCGCCAGCAACGTCGACCGTGAATCGCCGCTGCAAGTCGTGCTGGCACAGGCGCTGTCGAGCAGCGAAAAAATGGATTGGGTCATACAAAAAGCCACCGAACTGGGGGTGGCTGAAATACAGCCGCTCGCCACCGGGCGCAGCGTGGCCAAACTGTCTGCCGAACGCGCCGAAAAGCGCCTGGAACATTGGCGGCAAATCGCCATCTCCGCCTGCGAACAGTGCGGGCGCAACGTGCTGCCCAAAATCCACGCGCCGCTGGACATCATGGTGTGGTTGCAACAAATGCGCGCCGCATCGAACGGCAAATTCATCCTGTTGCCAGAGGGCGCATCCCCGCTACAGGCGCATGCCAAACCGCAAGGCGGTGCGGTGTTGCTGATCGGCGCGGAGGGCGGCTTTACCCAAGCAGAAAGCGATACGGCACTGCACTGCGGCTTCTCACCGATACGGATGGGCGCGCGCATACTGCGCACCGAGACCGCCGCAATCGCCGGGCTCGCGGCGCTGCAAACGTTGTGGGGCGATTTTTCGTAGCAACATTCACTTTTTTCAGGAGATCACCATGCCTTATGTCAACATCCGCATCGCGGGCACTTTGAGCCGCGAACAGAAACGGCAAATCGCCGCCGAGATCACCGACACGCTGGAACGTGTCGCCCTCAAACCCAAGTCCTACACATACATCGCCTTCGATGAGCTGCCATACGAAAATTGGGCAATCGCGGGGCAGTTGCTGGATGAATCGTAGCGCGGCATGATGCGCGCTGCACGGATACCCAAAATCAGGAGAACCAAAATGCCCATTGAAACTTCACCCGCCGATTTCGTTGCATGGTTCCGTTCCGTCGCGCCGTATATCAATGCGTTCCGCGGCCGCACTTTCGTGGTTGCTTTTGGCGGCGAGGTGGTCGCGGACGGCAAGTTCGTCGAGCTGGCGCACGATTTCAACCTGCTTGCCAGCCTGGGCGTGCGGCTGGTGCTGGTGCATGGCGCACGCCCGCAAATCGAACAGCACCTGGCGCGCAACAATCTCGGCGACACTTATCACCACGGCATACGGCTGACCGATGCCGAGACCATGCAATGCGTGAAAGAAGCGGTTGGCCGGGTGCGCGTTGAAATCGAGGCTCTGCTGTCGATGGGCCTGGCGAATTCGCCGATGGCCAACGCGGATATCCGCGTGGCGGGCGGCAATTTCATCACCGCGCAACCCATCGGCATCATCAACGGCGTGGATTTGATGCACACCGGCTGCGTGCGCAAAGTGGACGTCGCCGCGCTGAACGACCGCATGGAGTTCGGCGAAGTGGTGCTGCTCTCGCCGCTCGGTTATTCGCCCACCGGCGAAGTGTTCAACCTCACGCTGGAAGATGTCGCCACAGCCGCCGCCATCGCGCTGGATGCCGACAAGCTGATGTTCCTGATGGATACCGACGGCGTGCAGGACAGGAAAGGCGCGCTGCTCAAAGAGCTCACCATCGCCCAGGCACAGGACGTGCTGTCCGCCAAACGCAAGCTGCCGGACGATGTGGGATTATTCCTGCCCTGCGCGATACGCGCCTGCGAAGCCGGCGTGGCGCGCACCCACCTGATCAGCCGCCATACCGATGGTGCGGTGTTGCAGGAATTATTCAGCAACGAAGGCATCGGCAGCATGGTGGTGGAAAGCACCCTCAACACCCTGCGCGAAGCCACCATCGAAGACGTCGGCGGCATCCTGCAACTGTTGCGCCCGCTGGAAGCCGAAGGCATCCTGGTGCGGCGCAGCCGCGAACTGCTGGAGCAGGAAATCGAACGTTTCGTGGTGCTGGAACACGACCACCGCATCATCGGCTGCGCCGCGCTCTACCCCTTCCCCGACGAAGCCGCCGCCGAACTGGCCTGCCTCGCGGTGGATGCGCAATACCGCGACCGCGGCTACGGCGAAGTCATCCTCAAACATATCACCGTTATCGCGCAGACGCAGGGAATGAAAAAACTGTTCGTGCTCACCACGCGCACCGCGCACTGGTTCATCGAGCGCGGCTTTGTCGAAAGCGAGGTCTCGGCACTGCCCGCACAGAAGAAGTCGCTGTATAACTATCAGCGGAGATCCAAGGTGTTTGTGCGGAAAATCTAAATTCGGCGTGGGGGACGGATTTAGCCCACCACGCCGCTATTTCATTTCTTGGTTCCACGGCGCCACCTTGAACAGCAGCAGCATCCCCGGTATCGCCAGCACCGCGCACAGCAGGAAAAACCCCGTCCACCCCATCATCTCCACCAGCCAGCCAGTGGCGGCATTGGCGAAGGTGCGCGGTACTGCCATCAGGCTGGTGAACAGGGCGAATTGGGTGGCGGTGTAGGCGGGATGCGTGGTGCGGGCGATGAAGGCGACGAAGGCGACGGTGCCCAATCCCACGCCCAGTGCTTCCAGGCCGATCACGATGGCGAGCTGGGCGAGCTCCACGGAGGTGATTTCGGCGTGATGCCCGACCGATGCCAGCCAGGCGAAGCCGAAAATGGAGACCACCTGCACCACGCCGAACAGCCACAGCGCGCGGTTGATGCCGATCTTCACCATCCACAGCCCGCCGAGCATACCGCCGATCACGGCGGGCCACAGCCCGGCATTTTTGGCAATGATCCCGATCTGGGTCTTGGTGAAGCCCATGTCCAGATAGAACGGTGTGGCCAGTGCGGTACACATACTGTCGCCGAGTTTGTAGAAAAACAGGAAGGCGAGAATCAGCAGCGCGCTGCGCCAGCCCTTGCGGGTGATGAATTCGTGGAACGGTTCGACAACCGCTTCGCGCAGTGTCTTGGGCGGTGCGGCGCGCTGCGGCTCCCGCACCAGCAGCGTCATCGCGATACCGGGCAGCATGAACAGCGCGGTGACAATGAACACCATGTCCCACGGCAGAAAGTCGGCGAGAATCAGCGACAGCGAACCCGGCACCAAGCCGGCGATACGGTAAGCATTCACATGCACCGCATTGCCCAGCCCCAGTTCGACATCGCTCAACAGCTCGCGGCGGTAGGCGTCCAGCACGATGTCCTGCGTGGCGCTGAGAAAAGCGAGCAGCGTGGCGATCCAGGCGATGGTGCGCAGGTCGCTTTGCGGCGAAAAACCGCCCATCGAGGCAATCACCGCCAGCAGGCCGACCTGGGTCAGCAACATCCAGCCGCGCCGCCGCCCCAGCACCGGAATGACGTAACGGTCCAGCAACGGCGACCACAGGAACTTCCAGGTATAGGGAAACTGGATCAGCGCGAACAGGCCAATGGTCTTCAGATCAACGTGTTCGCTGCGCAGCCAGGCGGGGACGAGGTTGAACAGCAGGTACAGCGGCAAACCGGATTCGCTTCCGGT
>SCPW01000350.1 GCA_004298605.1 Gallionella sp. | reverse complement strand
ATGTCGGGCAATCCCATCCGGCGCTGTCAAAGCGTGCGTTGCATGCGGTGCAAATTTTCATATTGAGCCGTAAAAATCAGCCGGCGAAGAATTTGCCGATGGCGGCGCAGACACGGGTGATGTCGTCTCCGCTCATTTCGTAATACAGCGGCAGGCGCAGCAAGCGTTCGCTCAGGTCGTTGGTCGCCTGCATGGTGCTGCCCTCGCGCCCGTATTGGCGGCCCGCCGGCGAAGAATGCAGCGGCACGTAGTGGAACACCGGGTGGATGCCTCGCGCCTTGAGATACGCGATCAGTTTGCCGCGCGTATCGAGGCTGTCGAGCAGGACATAGAACAGATGGCCGTTGCTGTTCTCATCAAAGACCGGCAGGCGCAAGAGCCCGCTTTGTTGCAGGCCGGCGAGTTGCGTGGCATATGCGGTGCAGATATTGCGCCGCCTGGCGATGATTTCATCGGCGCGTTCCAGTTGCGCGTACAGGAAGGCGCTGACCAGTTCGCTGGGCAGATAGGATGAGCCGATATCCACCCAGGTGTATTTGTCCACTTCGCCACGGAAAAACTGGCTGCGGTTCGTGCCTTTTTCGCGGATGATTTCGGCGCGTCCGGCAAAACGCGCATCGTTCGCCAGCAGCGCGCCGCCCTCGCCGCTGATGATGTTTTTGGTCTCGTGAAAGCTCAGGCAGCCGAAATGCCCGATGCTGCCCAATGCGCGGCCCTGGTAGGTGGAGAGCAGCGCCTGCGCGGCATCTTCGATAACCAGCAGATCGCGCTGTCCGGCAATGGCCATGATGCGGTTCATTTCGCACGGCACACCGGCATAATGCACCGGAACGATTGCTTTTGTTTTGGCGGTGATCGCCGCTTCGATCAGGTTCTCGTCGATGTTCAGCGTGTCCGGGCGGATGTCCACGAACACCGGCACCGCGCCGCGCAGCACGAAAGCGTTGGCGGTGGAGACGAAGGTGTAGGAGGGCAGGATGACTTCGTCGCCGGGCTGGATGCCGCAGAGTATCGCGGCCATTTCCAGCGCGCCGGTGCAGGAATGGGTGAGCAGCGCCTTGCGGCAGCCGAGCTTGTCCTCAAACCAACGATGGCACAGTTTGGTGTAAGCGCCGTCGCCGGAGAGATGGCCCTGCGCCACGGCGTCGGCGATCAGCGACAACTCGCGGCCGATGATGAACGGCTTGTTAAATGGGATGGTTTTCATTGGGGGAGCGCGGAAAATGGTGTGTCATTTTATAGGCAATCCGGCTTCGCAGGCAGTTCCGCGACACAGTAAATACAGCTTGTCGCCCCCGAGTTGGTACTCTTTTACGGTTTTTTCCGTTTGCGGGCCGGCGCCCATTGCGATGATGAATCCGGATTTCAGGCCTTGGGGCGGGTATTGCAGCGCCTGCTGCGGGTAACGCCGCTGGTTGATATAGGCGGCCACATTCAGGCCTGCGGCGGTCGAGTTTGTCACGTAGAGCGGCTGCCCGTGGGTACGGGTGATGATGTCGGCGGCAGTTTGCGCGTAATTTTCGCCACGGAACCGGTGCTGGTAGTAGGGGAATACCGCCAGCCCCAGCGCATAGCAGACCGCGATGGTGGCGGCGAGCCAGCGGCGCGTGGCGCGGATCGCCGGGCTGCCCGCACGCCAGATCAGCCGCGCGGCGATCAGCGCGAACAGCGGGTAGACCGGCATCAGGTAGCGCACGCCGCTGTGTGGCGCGAGCCAGTAAGGCAGAAAATTCAGCATGGCGATCAGCAGCGCGTTGCGGAAATGTTCCGGCCGGGTTTCGCGCTGCGTGATGCGCCCGCGCCAGGCAAAGTAAATCGCCAGCGCGCCGGCGGGCAGCAGTCCGGACCAGATTTCCAGCGGATACAGCAGCAGTTTTGCGAGGTAATCGCCGATGCCGGGGAGAGCGAGTTTGGTGAGGATTTCATCGAACATGCGCCCGCTCTGGCTGTGCCCGGCGGGTATCAGCGCGAACCAGAGCAGCGGCGCGAGCAGCATCGCGCCGTGCGCCGCCAGCGATGCCGGGCAGAACAGCAGCTCGCGGCTGGTGCGGCCACGCGCCAGAACCAGCAAGGCCGCGCCGTAAAACACATAGGCGGTGAACGCCTTGCTCAAGAAGGCGCAGGTCAGCGCGATGGCCGCCACCCACAGCAGGCTGCGGCGCTGTTCGGCGCAGGCGACCCACAACGTGGCGATGGCGGTGAAGATGAACAGCGCGAACAGCGGGTCGACGTAGGCCAGCCAGCCGTGATACATCAGCACGTCGGCAAAGGTCAGGTAGATCAGCGCGGCAAAGGTGGCGAAGCCGCGCTCGTGGAACAGCCGCCAGGCCAGCCAGGACAGCACCGCGGCAGTGGCGAGTGTGGCGCAGATGGTCAGGCCGCGCGCCACTTCCAGCACATGCGGCCAGCCGAACAGGTTGGCGAACACGATAATCAGCCAGTTGAACAGCGGGTTGTGCTGGACATCGCCGCCGTACAGGTATTGCTTGAGCCATGCGCCGTGCTGCCACATCTCCATGGAAGTGATCGGGAAAATGGCTTCCTCGCCGACATAGTGCAGATTCAGCATGGGCAGGAAGCCCAACACTGCCGCGATCAATAGCGCGCAAAAGGAATGTGGGGCGGTTGTCGTCATGGCGCTCATCGTAATCCGCCGTCGGGCAGGGTAATCGTGCCATCCGGGCGTAATGCGTCGCGCCAGAAGGGCTGAAATATTTTGTCATAGCATGTTGCGACGGCGTGGTGCTCGTCAATAAATTCTTCCGTGCCGCAACCGAAACGCTCCGCTTGCCCGGCATCCAGTATCGCCAGGTGTTGCGCGCGCGCCCATTCGGCGAGCTTGCGCTTGGTGTTTCGCAGGCGGGCGGCAAGTTGGGGATGGTGCAGGAATTCCGCTTCCATGCCGGGCAGCAGCGGCGGCATGAATAGCATCACGCCGCCGCCATTTTGCCTGGCGCGCTCACCCAGGGCGGCAAGGCGTTGCAGCAGCAGCGGGTCGGGCACGCCTTCAGTCAGCGCCAGATTCTGGTGATATTTGGAGCTGGAGGTGGTCGCGGACAGGATCAGCGAGCGCGCATTGCCGACGCGCGCCGAATCGGCGAAAGTGGCGCTGCCGTCGAAGCGGAAGCCGGTGCAGGTGCCGCGATGGATCGTATCGAAGTCCTTGCCGGGCGTTCCGTCCGCGCAGCGGTAATCATCGCTGCCCTCTTGCAGGAAATAGCCGCGAAAAGCGGCTGGCCTGTTTTCGGCGCGCAGGATGGTTTTGGAAATCTCCAGCAGGTTGGCGACGCGCGGATAGGAAAGCGCGTCGCGCATCCTCTCCAGCAGGGGAACCGGTTCGGCCGCAGATCGGACCTGTTGCATGGCCGTCGCGGCGGAGAGATCGGCGGCGGACGGTACGGCGTGCTGGTAGATGAAGCCGATTGACCAGTCCAGCGGGATGACCAGCCATTTCACCCGTGCGGCGTGTTGCTGCACATATTCCGCCTCGCCGATTGCAGCGCTGAGCGGGTGGCCGGTTTGCGCGTAATTGTAGATGCGCAGCGCGCCCGGAAATGCCTGTTGGGTGAGGCCCATTGCCGTGGAAGAACCAAACACCACAGTGTTGATTTCCGGCAGGCGGTCGTTCAGGCGCAGTGTCTTGAACAGGTGGGTGTCGCCCAGCGTCGGAGCGTAGGTGATACCGTGCGTGCGCTGCTGCCACTGGCTGGCGGCCAGCACTTTCTGGCGGTTGCCCAGCGTGCTGTTGAGCAGGGTCAGATTGAGGATAAAAATGGGCAGCAGCGTTGCGCCGAAGCAGGCCACCAGTATCCAGAAAAAACGTTTGTGCGGTATGCCCATGTTCAGAACTGGAAGTAGAGGAACACCGACTGCTTGTTCAGGTTGATAATGGCGACGAAGCCGAGCAGCCACACGAGGAAGGCGGCGCGGAGGGTAGGCTGCCACAGCAGGCGTCTGGCTTTGCCGCCCGCCGGCATATCCAGCGCGGGTTTATAGGCGGCCATGATCTGCTGGGTGTTGGGCGCGAGCCAGACGACCAGCAGCGAAATCCATATCCAGTTGATTGCACCGCCCATAATCAGATTGTTGGTCGCGCCGAAGGCAACACCTTGTGCGGACAGCCACTGCCCGAACGCCCCCCACTTCGGCAGCCACGCATCCGGCAGGATAAAGCCGTTCATGCCGGACATCGCTTTGAGCATGGCAGCGGCGGTGCCAAGATTGTCGGCCCTGAACAATACCCATGCCGCAGCCACCGCGAGGAAGGTGAGCAGCACGGCCAGCGCGTGCATCGGTTTGGACAGCGGAGCTTTTGGATCCTGCCCGAAGCGTTTACGCAGGCTGTGCCAGCCGTGGTTGATGACCAGATACAGGCCGTGCAGGCCGCCCCACAGCACGAACGTCCAGCCCGCGCCGTGCCACAGGCCGCCCAGCAGCATGGTGGCCATCAAATTCAGGTAGCGGTGCGCCTTGCTTTTGCGGTTTCCGCCCAGCGGGATGTACAGGTAATCGCGCAAAAAGCGCGACAGCGTCATATGCCAGCGCCGCCAGAATTCGATGATGTTGGCCGATTTGTACGGCGAATGGAAATTGAGAGGAAGCGTCACGCCAAACATTCTGGACAAGCCGATCGCCATGTCCGAATAGCCGGAGAAGTCGAAATACAGTTGCAGGGTGTAGCACAGCGCGCCGCCCCAGGCGTCGATGAAAGTCAGCTCCACACCGGCGGCGGGCGCGGCGAACACCGGGCCGACATAAACCGCGAGGCCATCGGCCAGGATCACTTTTTTGAACAGGCCGATAAAGAAAATGGTCAGCCCCACCGACAGGTTCTCGTAGTTGAAGCGGTAGGTGGAAGCCAGCGCAAACTGCGGCATCATCTCTTTGTGGTGCAGCACCGGGCCTGCGATCAGGTGCGGGAAATAAGTGACAAACAGCAGGTAATGGATAAAGTTGTATTCCTTGACTTTGCCCTGATAGGTGTCCACCAGAAAGGCGATCTGGGTGAAGGTGAAGAAGGAAATGCCCAGCGGCAGCATGATTTCACCCAGGTTCCACCGCGTGCCCGCGATGCCGTTGACGCTGCCGATGAAGAAATTGGCGTATTTATAGTAAGCGAGCAGCAGCAGATTGGCGGCGATGGCAACGGTGAGCAATTGCTTTTTGCGTCTTTCGCCATGCCGCACACCCGCCTTGGCGATCCACAGCCCGAAGGCGTAGTTGTAGGCGATGGAGCCCAGCAGCAGCCCGATATAGGCCGGGCTCCAGTAGCCGTAGAAAAACAGCGAGGCCAGCGCCAGCCAGCCCGCGGCAAAGGCGTGGCTCACCCGCGCCAGCCAGAAAAAACCCAGCAGCACGACCGGCAGATAGAGGAATATAAAGCCGTAGGAGTTAAATAGCATCAGGCGGCGCGATTTTTCGGCACAGAAAAAACAGGATGCAAGAAATAGGTGGATTTCATCGGAGCAACACAAAAATCTGATACGCTATTTTACAGATAAACACGGCGGGGAAATGCGATGGCGATTTATGCGGTGGGCGATGTGCAGGGCTGCCATGCCGAACTGGTGCAGTTGCTGGAAGCTATCCGTTTCGATGTGGCAGCGGATCGGCTCTGGCTGGTGGGCGACCTGGTGAACCGCGGGCCGGATTCTCTGGCGGTGCTGCGGCTGGTCAAGTCGTTGGGCGACAGCGCGGTTACGGTGCTGGGCAACCACGACCTGCATTTGCTCGCTGTCGCGGAAGGCGTGGCCAGCCTGCACCACAGCGATACGCTGGACGACATTCTGAATGCGCCGGATCGTGGGGAGTTGCTGGCCTGGTTGCGCAACCAGCGGCTGCTGCACGTGGAGGATGATTTCGTATTGGTGCATGCCGGGCTGTTGCCGTGCTGGACGGTGGAGCAGGCCGCGAAGCTGGCGCGCGAAGTGGAAGACGAGCTGCGCGGCGATAAACACCACAAATTCCTCGCGCATATGTACGGCAACC
>SCPW01000349.1 GCA_004298605.1 Gallionella sp. | reverse complement strand
AGCAACCGGGCGGCGATTTTGGAGCTGCCCGGGCGCGCGATCAGGAAAATACCATGAGTGAAAACGTTATCTATATCCCGTATGACCATCCCGATGTCGCACAGGCCGGTTGCAGCACGGCGCAGGCGTGGGCGAAGCAACCGCGCGAACCGGATCCCGCAGAAAAGGCCGATCTGATCGCGCGCATCAAGCGCATGTTGCGCGAGCAGGATGCGGTGCTGGTGTCGCATTATTACGTGCACCCGGATTTGCAGGACTTGGCGGAAGAGACCGGCGGCATCGTCTCCGATTCGCTGGATATGGCCAACTTCGGCCACCGGCATCCGGCGAAGACCATCGTGGTCGCAGGCGTGCGTTTCATGGGCGAAACCGCGAAAATTCTGAACCCGGAAAAGCGCGTGCTGATGCCCGACCCGGAGGCGGAGTGCTCGCTCGATCTGGGCTGCCCGGCGGACGAGTTCGGCGCGTTCTGCGACGCGCATCCCGACCGCACCGTGGTGGTGTATGCCAACACCAGCGCGGCGGTCAAGGCGCGCGCCGACTGGATGGTGACCAGCTCGATCGCGCTGCCCATCGTCAGGCATCTCAAGGAGCGCGGCGAAAAAATCCTGTGGGCGCCGGACCGGCATCTGGGCGGTTACGTCCAGGAGCAGACCGGCGCGGATATGCTGCTGTGGCAAGGCTCGTGCATCGTGCATGACGAATACAAGGCGAAAGAGCTGATCGAGCTGAAGGCGCGGCATCCGTGCGCCAAAGTGCTGGTACACCCCGAAGCGCCGCGCGCGGTGGTCAAGCTGGCGGACGTGGTCGGTTCCACCACGCAGCTCATCAAGGCATCGCAGCAATCCGACGCCGATGAATTCATCGTCGCGACCGATAACGGCATCCTGCACAAGATGCGCGCCCTGTCGCCGCACAAGGTGTTTATCGAAGCGCCGACCGCCGGGCAGGGGGCGACCTGCAAGAGTTGCAGCCATTGCCCGTGGATGGCGATGAACGGCCTGCTCAACCTGGCCGAGGTGCTGGAAAGCGGCAGGAACGAGATCCGCGTCGATCCGGCAATCATTCGGCGTGCCGTGTTGCCGATCGGGCGCATGCTGGATTTCGCAAAGCAAATCAACCTGCCGGCGCGCGGCATCGGCAACGCCTGACCCGCGAACCGGCACGGCGTGCGCCGCGCGCACGATATTGCCCCGGACGCGCGTACAGCGCGCGCCGATTGGGTAGAATGCATGCACCATGCAAACGCTGAAAATCGCCACTTACAATATCCACAAGGGCTTCTCCCATTTCAACCGCCGCGTGGTGCTGCACGAGCTGCGCGACCGCCTGCGCGAGCTGGATGCCGACATCGTGTTCCTGCAGGAAGCGCAGGGCGAGCACACGCGCCACGCCGAGCGTTACCACAACTATCCGGAGGGGGCGCAGCACGAATTTATCGCGGAAGAAGTCTGGCCGCATTGCGCTTATGGCAAGAACTCGGTGTACGAGGCGGGGCATCATGGAAACGCCATCCTCAGCCGCTTTCCGATCCTGCAATCGCTGAACATGGATGTTTCCGCGCACCGTTTTGAAAGCCGCGGGCTGCTGCACTGCGAGATCGGTCTGGCCGGGCGGCAGAGCGTGCATTGCCTGTGCGTACACTTCGGTTTGTTCGCCAGGGGCCGGCGCGCGCAAACCGGCGCGCTGATCGAATATGTGCGCGACAAAATCCCGCCCGGCGCGCCGCTTGTCATCGCGGGCGATTTCAACGACTGGCGCAACCAGATGAGCCATATCCTGGCCGGCGAACTGGATGTGCATGACGTGTTCCATCTCCATCACGGAAGCCCTGCGCTCAGCTATCCGGCCGGCCTGCCGCTGCTGCGCCTGGACCGCATTTACGTGCGCGGCTTCAGTGTGCTGCGCAGCGATGTGCATGTCGGCGGGGAGTGGCAGCGCCTGTCCGACCATGCCGCGCTTTCGGCCAGGCTGGAGTGGTGAGGCGGCATGGGCAGCCACCATCAGGTCGACGGAAACCAGCTCACGCTGTTGCGGAACGGGACGGAATTTTTCCCGCAACTGTGCGCCGATATCGACGCCGCACAGCATTCGATTTATCTGGAAACCTATATTTTTGCCGGGGACGAAACCGGGCGCATGGTTGTCGGCGCGTTGCTGTGCGCCGCCGCGCGCGGGGTGGTGGTGCGCGTGCTCCTGGACGGTTTCGGCTCGGCGCAGTTGCCGCAACATCTGGTGAACGAGCTGCTCGCGGCGGGGGTCGAGGTGCAATGGTTCCGGCGCGAGCTGTACAGGTTCCGGCTGCGCCGCCACCGGCTGCGCCGCCTGCACCGCAAGCTGGCGGTGATGGATGGCGAAGCTGCTTTCGTCGGGGGCATCAACATCATCGACGACGTGCCGCGACACAGCGATTCCGGTTTTGCGCGCCTCGATTATGCGGTGCGAGTCCAAGGTGAAGTGGCCGGCGAGATACATGTAGCCATGCGGCGTCTGTGGGGCGCGGTGTCGAGAGCCAATTTTCATGCGCGCGCCAAGGAAATCGAGCGGTTTGTCCTGGATCGGGCGAAGCCCGCCGCCACGCCGAACATCACTTTTTTGTTGCGCGACAATTTGCGCCATCGCCGCGATATCGAACGCGCCTACCTGAAGGCCATCACCGGTGCGCAACGCGAAATTCTCATCGCCAACGCTTACTTTTTGCCCGGGCGCGTCTTCCGCCGCGCCTTGAAGAAGGCCGCGCAGCGCGGCGTGCGGGTGGCGCTGCTGCTGCAAGGCAAGGTGGAATACCGCTTGCAGCATTATGCGACGCATGCGCTCTACGACCAGTTGCTGGCGGTGGGGGTCGAGATATACGAGTATCAGGCGAGTTACCTGCACGCCAAAATCGCCGTGGTGGATGGACAGTGGGCGACGGTAGGCTCTTCCAATATTGACCCGTTCAGCCTGCTGCTGGCGCGCGAGGCGAACCTGGTCG
>SCPW01000348.1 GCA_004298605.1 Gallionella sp. | reverse complement strand
TGCAGAACCCGGATCAAGTGGCGAGAATCCTGGCAAAATCCTTCTACAAGGAAATGACCCGGGCCGGTTTCGGTTCCAGCCAGATCATCAATGCGGCCTCGGAAATTATCGCCCAGCTAAGCGGCGGTTTGCAGCGGCACAACAAGCGGATGACGCGGGAAGCATCGAAATCTCCGGACAAAACGCCTTCGCCGGGCGGCATTGCTCCGGGGAAGAAACCCTAGTTTTGCCGCGCCTTGCAGGCCGGGCTTCGGCCTGTACCATAGTCCAATTGCCCGTGTTACCGGAGCCGATATGATGCGGGTGCGGTTAAAAAAAACTGGCAGGCGTTAAAATAATTTGAAATAAATATTGCGGTGGAAACATGGCTTACTTGAACAAATTTTTGTTCGCGCTGATTGCGTGGACACTCATCGCCGGTAGTGCCGGAGCGGGCGAAAATCGCCGCGAGACACCGCCGGAAGAGCCCGAAAATCCGGATAATCCCGCCGTGCTGGCGGCGCTGGCAGTCAAATATGAACATGCCGAAGGCGTGCCGCGCGATTATGCCAGGGCGGCTGATTTGTATTGCCGCGCCGCCCGGTCGGGCCACGCCGATGCCCAATACGCGCTCGGGTGGATGTACGCCAACGGGCGCGGCGTTTCAAGGGATGATGGCGTGGCCGCGCAGTTATTCGCCATGGCCGATGGGCGGGGGCATGTTCATGCACGGGAAATGCTGCGGCACATCCGGCCTTCTGCACCGGCTCCGCTCCCCCCATGCCTATTGCCCGATGAGCCTGCAACCGGGTCGGAGGAGTTGGAGGAAGCTCCGTTGCCGGTAGATGAGACGGTCTATTTAAAGGGTCCCATCTACAACTTGGTGCATAAACTGGCGCCTGGTTACGAAGTCGACCCCCAGCTCGTTTTGGCTGTTATTTCCGTCGAGTCCGGGTTCAATGCCCGCGCGATATCCCCAAAAAATGCCCAGGGTTTGATGCAGCTCATCCCCGAGACGGCACAGCGTTTCCGCGTCAAGAACACTTTCGATCCGTCGGATAATATCAAGGGTGGGCTGGCTTACCTGCAATGGTTGCTGGCGTTCTTCAAAGGGAATGTGCCACTGGTTGCGGCAGCCTACAACGCCGGGGAGAAAGCGGTGGAAAAACACCGCGGCATCCCGCCCTATCCCGAGACGCAGGACTACGTGCGGAAAATCATCCACCTCTACAAAAAGACCACACACCCTTACCGGAGGAACTTGGTGGAGGCGCCATCTTTTACGGTGCTGCCCGCGAGCTACCGGAAGTAGGTTCCGGGGCTATGTGGCCCTGGCTTGGTACACAGCACCCCCCAACCCCTCCAAACCTCCCCTTGTCAGGGGAGGCTTAAAGGTCTACCCCCTGACAAGGGGGCTGAGGGGGGTGGCCTGCGAAGATTTAAGCGTCATCTGGCGCCAGATTATTCCAGTTCCATATTACAAACGGAATCACCCATGCGCCGGGAACCGGCCCCGGCTACAACTGCTTCAGTAAAGCTTTTGCTTCCTCGATCCGCGGGAAGGATTTCCCGGTGGCCAGAAGCTGTTCCAGCTCTTTGCGCGCCTTGGCCTTGTCGCCGGATTTCTCCAGCCCGAGCACGAGGTGATAGCGGATTTCTGGCGCCTCCGGCGCAAGGGTCGTTGCTTTTTGCAGGAGCGGCAGGCCGCGTGTCATGTTGCCTTGCTCCACCAGCATCCAGCCCAGCGTGTCCAGTATCGCCGGATTGTCGGGTGCCAGTTGGTTGGCTTTCTCGGCATATTCCAGGGCGCGCGGGTCTTTTTCCTGCTGGTAGAGCCAGGCAAGATTATTCAGCGCCGGAACATATTTGGGCGCCTGGCGCAAGATGGCCTGATATTGGTCGATGGCGGCCTTGTTCTGTTTGGCGGCGAGATAAATTCCCGCCTGGTACATGCCGGTCTGTATGTCGGCGGGGTGTTCTTTCAGCCATTGCGCCAGGCGGGCGTCCGCCGCCTTGCCTTTACCGGCCTGGTTGAGGGAAGCGTGCAGCTTCACTATCAGCGAGCCATTTTTGCCGATGGTGAACGCCTGTTCAAATGCCTTTACCGCGAGATCAGGTTTTTTTTGCACCATCAGCAGATTGCCTTCCAGCTCGTAACCTACCGGCGACTTCCCGTTCTTTCTCTGTATCTGCCGGGCAATTGCGAGGGCTTGCTCGTGATTGCCCTTGCCGGACTCCAGCGAGGCCAGCGCCAATTGCGCGTCCAGATAATCGGGTTGCAATGCCAGCGCCTTTTTCAGGGCGTTCGATGCCGCCGTCTGGTCCTGCATCGCCATCTGGATGGATGCGATGCGGAACTGGGCGGGCGCGGAGTCCGGCTTCAGGGCGGCGAGCCTGTTGTAAGTTTCCAATGCGCCCGGCTTGTCGCCGTTGGCGAATTGGGCCTGCGCCAGAACATCCAGGAGTTCCGGGCTGTTGGGGTTGGAGCCCTGTAATTTTTTGGCGAGGGCGAGCGCCTTCTGTTTTTCATCCGTGCGCAGATAATGGGCGGCCAGCGTTATGGCCGGCTTTATTGCGTCCGGGTTTTCATTGTTGGATTTTTCCAGCCAGGCCGTGGCTTCCTTGGCTTGCTTTTGGGAAAGGGCAAGGCTGGCCAGCGCGGTCATGACCTGGGCATTTTTCCTGTCTTTTTCGAGAACGGCTTCGAGGCGTTTTTTGGCTGCGTCCGGTTTCTTTTCGTTCAGGTCGAGCTGGACAAGATTCATCACGGCCGGGAAATTGGTGGGTTGGATGGAAAGGGCTTTTTCAAAGCTTGCGCGCGCGCTGGAAAAATCTTTTTTGCCCAGATAAGCGGCGCCTTTCAGGTTATGGCTCAGGGGGTTGTCGGGCTGTTCTTTCTCGATGGTTTTCGCCGCCGCGAGCGCCTTGTCGTATTCCTTGAGGCGGAGATGGGTCATCACCAGCATGACGCCCGCCCTGGGTGATTTGGCGTCCAATTCCACCGCCGTTTCCATTTCGGCTACCGCGCGGTCGCTGTCGCCCAGCGCCAGTTTGCTCAAGCCGAGGGCGGAATGGAGCTTTGCCGATTTCGGGGCAAGCGTGCTGGCCTTCGAAAAATATTCCGTCGCCTTGGTGAAGTCTCCGGCCTGCATGTGCAGTTCACCCGCGAGGGCGAGCAGTTGCGCGTCCTGTTGCGCGTCTTTGAGCGCCGGGGACAGTATGTCGATCGCGTACTGCGTCTGGCCGCTTTTCATCAGGGCGGAAACCAGCAATTTGCGTGCATAAAGATTGTCCGGGTTTTTCCCCAGGTATTTTTTCAGGTGTTGTTCGGCTTGCAGCATCGAGCCCAGCGAGTATTGCACCGCGCCTGCCAGCAATACGCTGGGCATATGTTCCGGCGCCGCGCGCAGAACCTGTTGCAGGGATTCCAGAGCGGCAGCGGGCTTGTCCTGGCGGAAATCGAGCGATGCTTGGGCATAGAGAACGTTCAGGTTGTTTGGCGCCGCCTTGCGCACCACGTCGATGTTCGCCTTGGCCGCATCGAATTTTCCTGCCGAAATTTCCAGGAAAGCCTTGTTGATATGCGCGGAATTGTTGTCCGGCTGCAATTTCAAAACCTGGTCATAGGCGGCGAGGGCCTGCTCGGCTTTTCCCTGGGCGCGCAGCAAGTCGCCCTTGAACAGCCAGGCATCCGTATCCTGCGGGTTCTGGCTTACCGCCTGTTCGGAGAAGCGCGTTGCGGCTTCGGCGTCTTTTTCGGCGAACGAATATCTGGCCAGGCCGATGAGCGCGTCCGGGTAGCCAGGCTTGCTCTTCAGGGCATGCTCGAACGATTCCCTGGCTTCCTTGCCCTTGCCCAAGGCCAGGTAAGCATTGCCGCGCAGGCTCGAAATTTCGGTGGATCCGTTTTCTCCGGAGAATTGTTTCGTTTCATCCAGGGCTTGCTGGAACAGCCCCTGGACGAGCAAGGAATTCCCCAGGGCAGGCAATACCTTGGCGGGGCTCATGCCCAGACTCAAAGCCCTGCGAAGCTCTTTTTCGGCCGATTTTGGATCGCCGGTTTTGAAGTAAATTGCGCCCAGGAGGTAGCGCGCTTCGGAATCATCCGGGTTCTTTTGCAAGGCGTTCTTGAGCTGGATAATGG
>SCPW01000347.1 GCA_004298605.1 Gallionella sp. | reverse complement strand
GTGCCGACCAAGCGCCAGCAGAAGCTGGAATTCGGCTTTGCCACGCCCGGCTACACCAACCCCGATCAAGTCAGCGGCGAACCCGCCCTGGAGAAATCCATGGTGACCGGCGACCTGAACTCGGCCTTGGTGGAATGGATCGTGCAATACCGGATCACCGACCCTGAAAAATATCTGTTCGACGTGCGCGATCCCGAGCAAACCCTGCGAGACCTGTCGGAAGCGGTGATGCGCGAGGTGGTCGGCGACCGGACGGTCGACGAAATCATCACCATAGGCCGGCAAGAAATCGAGGAAACCGTCCTGCTGCGCACCAGTGAGCTGGCCGAGCGCTACCGGCTGGGCGTTTCCATCAATCAGGTACAACTGAAAAACGTCAACCCGCCCGAACCGGTACAACCTTCGTTCAATGAAGTCAATCGTGCCCAGCAAGACCGGGAAAACGCCATCAACCTGGCCAACGGCGAGTACAACAAAGTGGTGCCGCGCACCCGTGGCGAAGCCGACCAAAAAATCCGCGCCGCCGAGGGCTACCGGTTCAAACGCATCAACGAAGCGGAAGGCGACGTAACCGCCTTCAACCAGGTGCTGGCGCAATACCTGAAATCACCGGAGGTCACCCGCACCCGCATCTACCTGGAAACACTGGGAGACGTGCTACCCCAGGCCAGACAGCAGATTATCGTCGACGACACGGTCCAGCAGATATTGCCGATGTTGCCGTTTCCATCCACAGCAGCGGGAGCATCCAAATGAATTTGTCAGGCAAACAGGGGTTTTTAATCGCCGTCCTGGCGGGTTTGTCGCTGTTGTCGACCTACACGGTCAATCAGGCCGAGCAAGTCATCCTCACCCAATTCGGCAGTCCGGTCCGTACCCCCGTCACCAGTCCCGGCCTGCATTTCAAACTGCCTTTCATCCAGCAGGTCAATCGTTTCGATAAACGCTATCTGGCCTGGGACGGGCCGATGGTGGAAATGTCGACCAAGGACAAGACCTACGTGCAAGTCCATACGTTTGCGCGTTGGCGCATCGCCGAGCCGCTGAGCTACTACCTGAGGTTGCGCGACGAACGTAGCGCCCAGTCGCGGCTGGAGGATATTTTGGGCGGCGAAACCCGCACGGCGATTGCCCGCCACGAGTTGATCGAAGTGGTGCGCACCGATAAAGACCGTAAACCGCGGCAGGATGAGAGTTTGAATACCCCGTCGACCGGAGCAGGCGCGCTAGGGGTGTTGCGACCGATCCACCTGGGACGCGGCGTCATCGAAAAAGACGTGTTCGATGCCGCCGCCCCCAAACTGGCCGAGTTCGGCATCGAACTGCTCGACGTTCGCTTCAAGCGCATTAATTACAACCAGCAAGTGCTGGAACGCATCTACCAGCGCATGATCAGCGAACGCTTGCAGATTGCCCAGCGCTTCCGTTCCGAGGGCGAAGGGGAAGCGGCGCGCATCAGCGGCAACAAGGAGCGCGACATTAATGAAATCCGGTCCACGGCCTATAAGCAGGTGCAGGAAATCCAGGGCGAAGCGGATGCCAAAGCCACGGAAATTTACGCCAAAGCTTACGCCCAGACGCCCGATGCCGCCGGGTTCTACAAGTTCATGAAGAGCATGGAAACCTATCGCAAAGTCATCGACGGCGACACCACCATGGTGCTTTCCACCAACAGCGAACTGTACGGTTTGCTTAAGCGGACAGGGCGGTAGCGGCGGCCATTTATGTGACAGATGCCTGTAACCGCGACAGCAGGCGGATCGTGAGTTAAAAATCCGCAGATTACGCAGATTCACACAGATTATTATAGATGCCGGAATTGGTTAAGATTCATAGTGCGCAGCTTAGGTGGCGCATTTGGTATCCTGTAATTGAACAAACTCGACAATCCTTTTGCAACCCGGAGGGTTGCCAGCTATTAGCCGGGGGTTGAGCGCAGCGACACCCCCGGTTGATGTCGATAGGG
>SCPW01000043.1 GCA_004298605.1 Gallionella sp. | reverse complement strand
GAGGTAACTGTCCGCAGTGATGAACGTGCCGCGCGATTTGCTCATTTTCTCGCCGTTGACGGTGAGGAAGCCGTGCGCGAACAGTTTGGTCGGGGTGCGGAAACCGGCGTTTTGCAGCATCGCGGGCCAGAACAGCGCGTGGAAGTAGAGGATGTCTTTGCCGATGAAGTGGTATAGCTCGGTTTTAGAGTCGGCCTTCCAGTATTCGTCAAAGTTTGGAACGCCCTCTCCCGCGAGGGGAGAGGGAGTTTCTGTCCTCTGTCCTCTGTCCTCTGCCCTCTGATTGCACAGTTGCCTGAAGCTCCCCATATAGCCCACCGGCGCATCCAGCCAGACGTAGAAATATTTGCCCGGCGCGCCGGGAATCTCGAAGCCGAAATAGGGTGCATCGCGCGAGATGTCCCAATCGGAGAGTTTATTTTCGCCTTCGCCGCCCAGCCATTCCTGCATCTTGTTCGCGGCTTCGGGTTGCAGCGTGCCGCTCTTCGTCCATTCGCGCAGAAAGGCCTGGCAGCGCGGGTCGGAGAGTTTGAAGAAATGGTGGTCGGAAGCGCGCATCTCCGGTCTGGCGCCGGACACGGCGGAATAGGGGTTCTTCACTTCCGCCGGAGTGTAGGCTGCGCCGCAGACTTCGCAGTTGTCGCCGTACTGGTCTTTGGCGCCGCACTTCGGGCATTCGCCCTTGATGAAACGATCCGGTAAAAACATGTTTTTGACCGGATCGTAAAACTGTTCGACGGCACGCACTTCGATTAAACCGGCGGCCTTGAGTTTGCGATAAATTCCCTGCGCGTATTCTTTGGTTTCCGCGCTGTTGGTGCTGCCGTAGTGGTCGAACGCCACATGGAAGCCATCGAAATCCGCCTTGTGTTCGTGCCACACGCGATCTATCAGTTGCTCGGGGGTGATGCCTTCCTTCTCCGCGCGCAGCATGATGGGTGTACCGTGCGTGTCATCGGCGCACACATAATATATTTCGTGCCCCATCATTTTTTGGAAGCGCACCCAGATGTCGGTCTGGATATATTCCACCAGATGGCCGAGGTGGATGCTGCCGTTGGCGTAGGGCAATGCGGAGGTGACGAGGATTTTTCGGGTAGCCATGGAAAGTTGCCGGAATGCTGTAAAGGCGCAGATTTTAGCAAATCGCGCGCACCGGCGGCGAATTGGTTAAAATCGCGGCCTTGAATTTATGAGGAGGAGCGGGAAGGGGAAAGGCGGGAAGGGAGAAGGGTGAAGGGAGAAGGGTAAATTCAGCGCAGCGCTGTGGCCCTCTGCTCTTACCCTTCCCCCTTCCCCCTTCCCCCTTCCCTGAATTTATGAGCATCAAGTCAGACAAATGGATACGCCGCATGGCGGAGCAGCACGGCATGATCGAACCGTTCGAACCGAATCAGGTGAAAATGCAGGACGGCAAGCGCATCGTGTCTTACGGCACTTCCAGCTACGGTTACGACATCCGCTGTTCCAACGAATTCAAGCTGTTCACCAATATCAACAGCACCATCGTCGATCCGAAAAACTTCGACCCGAATTCTTTCGTCGAGGTCACCGCCGACTATTGCATCATCCCGCCAAACTCCTTTGCGCTGGCGCGCACCGTCGAATATTTCCGCATCCCGCGCAGCGTGCTGACCGTGTGCCTGGGCAAATCCACCTACGCGCGCTGCGGCATCATCGTCAACGTCACGCCGTTCGAACCGGAATGGGAAGGTTATGTCACCCTGGAGTTCTCCAACACCACCCCGCTGCCCGCCAAGATTTACGCCAACGAGGGCGTGGCGCAAGTGTTGTTCTTCGAGTCGGACGAAATTTGCGAAACGTCATACAAAGACCGTGGCGGGAAATACCAGGGGCAGGTCGGCGTCACTCTGCCCAAGATGTAACCCGCATGCCGCACGACAAGCAAATCATCTGGCGCTCCCCAAAAGGCGAAATTATCGCCTGCGTGGAAAAGAACAAAGTGCTGCGCGAGAACCTCGAAGAAATCCGGCAAATCTGCCAGGACGCATTGGAGGATGCAGTGCTGATGGGGTGCGACGAGCGGCAATTCCGTGTCGTGTTGAGCGAGTTGGTCGGCGAACTGGTGAATCCTTATCCACCGCAAGAGTAGTTGGCAGCATCAAACTATTTTTACGGCAAAGCTGTAGCGAGGTATCTCAGAGAGGTTCTGAATGGCAAAGATTAAGTTCAACAGAAATATTCATGAGCTTGAATCCCACGCTGAAAAGTGGTGGCCTAAAGCGCTTGAAAAACAAGTCGCCGAAGTAAGTGTCATCCCAAATTTGGTTGCTACCCAAGAGCAATTTATCAGTATCCTGAAAATTTCAGGCAAAACCCCCACGCAAATATTCGATGTGCTTGCGGCTTCTCAAATGCCGGCAAATCTATTTTTAAAACACCTTGTCGTGTTGGCGGATTACGGCGGGGAAATGATTAAACGATTGGGGAGAGAATTTGCCGATGTGTTCCCTCTTGACCCGAAAACCAAGCACCACTTTATGCAGTTCATCATGGCGGGCAAATCTTACCGCTACGATTTTCAGCGCTTACCAGTTAGTGGATTGGGCAATACCAAACTCAAAATTGACGGGGCGGCAATAGTTCAGGAAGTTGGGATGGATGGGCTTTATCAGGACATGGCGATGATTTTGATGTTTGGCTCAACATCTGAAGCCGCGCATTTGGCCGGGCTGGAGAAATGCGAAATTGGTGCGTTGTTGGGTGATGAAACCGCAATTTCGAAATACGTGCGCGAGCGCTATATCAATGTCAGCCGCATCACCACAGGAGCAAGCGCAAATAGCTTGGGGCAGATTGCGCAGGATTATGTTGTGGAAATTTTGACGCAGCATTTGCCGCAAGCGTACACGATTGAGCGCAATGGAAAGATCGTTTTGTCTCACTACGATAAAGATGGAGGAATGCCGTTCGACGTAGTGGTGGTCAAGGGAAAAAAGAAGGTTGGTGTAGAAGTCACTTTTCAAGTAACAACCAATAGTGTGATCGAGCGCAAAGCGGGGCAGGCCGAAAGCAGGCAAGCAGCGATGCACCAGGATGGCTATTGGATTGCATATGTCATCGACGGTGCAGGCAATTTTCAGCGCTCTTCGGCGGTCAGCACAATCTGTCGCTATAGTGATTGCACTATCGCTTATTCGGCGGACGAAATCGCGATCCTGGCAGCTTTCATCAAAGAGAAGCTGCAATGATACGTTTCGTGGATTTGTTTGCTGGAGTAGGCGGGATACGCCTTGGCTTTGAGCAAGCCACACGAGAGTTGGGCATACAGACGCAGTGCGTTCTTTCATCAGAAATAGACAAATACGCGCAAGAGACTTACGCATTGAACTTCGGTGAGAAGCCGCAGGGCGATATTTACCAAATTACCGATGTTCCTGATTTTGATTTTTTGTTGGCGGGCTTTCCTTGTCAGCCATTTTCATATGCGGGAAAGCAAAAAGGGTTCGGCGACACGCGCGGCACATTATTTTTTCAGATAGAGCGATTTTTGCGGGATCATCGACCGCAAGGTTTTTTGCTTGAGAACGTGCGCGGCCTTACTACTCACGATCATGGAAGAACCTTCAACACCATACTCGAACACTTGAAAAAGCTGGGCTACGGTGTCTCTTATGTCATCCTCAATAGCTCCAACTTCGGTGTTCCTCAAAATCGGGTTAGAGTCTATATCGTAGGCATCAAAAACGAACAGCCGAAATTGACACTCAATTCCGATCTTGGCGCGGCAGACTCGCACAAATTCAAACAGCAACTTGCGCAGCGTTCGATGTTCGACGAGATTGAGACCAAAGTGGTTGCAGATATTCTGGAGGATTCGCCGCCAGCAAAATATGATTGTTCGGATGCGTTCGTGCAAAGCCTGTTGCGCCAGATCAAGGGCGGCCCGGAAGCGCTTGCGGGCTATCGCATGATCGACCACCGGAATGGCAAATCACTCCATTCCTGGGAATTGGGTATCAAGGGCGAATGCGCGCAGGAAGAAATGGATTTTATGAATGCGCTGGTGGCCAACCGTCGCAAGAAACACTTCGGCGCGGATCAGGATGGCAAAAAGCTCACGCTCGATCAGATCAAAACGTTTTTCAATCACCCTAACCTGTCGAAGATTATCGAAAGCCTTTCCCAAAAAGGTTACCTGAAAGAGGTTGATGGAAAATACAACCCTGTCTCCGGCAACATGTCGTTTGAAGTGTTCAAGTTCCTCGACCCGCAAAGCATCTCGATTACTTTGGTTACCAGCGATGCACACAAGCTCGGTGTGGCACATAACGGGAGGGTTCGCCATATCACGCCGCGAGAATGTGCCAGATTGCAGGGGTTTCCTGATACCTTCCACTGTCACCCGGAAGATGTTCACGCGTACCGCCAATTCGGCAATTCCGTTTCTGTTCCCGTCGTTGCAGCGGTTATCCTAGATTTGTTTAGAACCGCCGGGAAAGCTTTGACTAAGCGGCGTGTTGTCGAGTTGGCATAATCTCTCACGCCTTGGCTGAAATCTGCGACAATCCGCGCCAAATTAGTTATTCCCACTGAGAGTTAAGTAATGAAATTTCGTTCTAGTTCCGGCACACATTGGCCTGTGACCAATATGAATCTTCACCGAAGCCCAACCTCGCGCAATGCTATAGCTGTGCGCGAGGCGTGGCGCTCCACTCCACATACTTAAGGGGCTGAACATGAAATTCCGTTTCCCTATCGTCATCATTGATGAAGACTTCCGCTCCGAAAATGCCAGCGGTCTGGGCATCCGCGCGCTGGCCGATGCCATCGAGAAAGAAGGTCTGGAAGTGCTCGGGGTTACCAGTTATGGCGACCTGACTTCTTTCGCGCAGCAGCAGAGCCGCGCTTCGGCGTTTTTGCTGTCGATCGACGACGAGGAGTTCGGCGGTGGCAGCGCGGAAGAGACCGAGGTTGCGCTGAAAAGCTTGCGCGCATTCGTCCAGGAAATCCGTTTCAAGAATGCTGACATCCCGATTTATTTGTATGGCGAAACGCGCACTTCGCGGCACATCCCCAACGATGTGTTGCGCGAGTTGCACGGCTTCATCCACATGCACGAGGACACGCCGGAATTCGTGGCACGCCACATTATCCGCGAAGCCAAATCCTATCTGGATTCGCTGGCGCCGCCGTTTTTTCGCGCCCTGCTGCACTACGCGCAGGATGGCTCCTATTCCTGGCATTGCCCGGGGCACTCGGGCGGTGTGGCGTTTTTGAAATCGCCGGTCGGGCAGATGTTCCATCAATTCTTCGGTGAAAACATGCTGCGCGCCGACGTGTGCAATTCGGTGGACGAGCTCGGGCAATTGCTCGACCACACCGGGCCGGTGGCGGCTTCGGAGCGCAACGCGGCGCGCATTTTCAATGCGGATCATTTATTTTTCGTCACCAACGGCACCTCCACTTCGAACAAGATCGTGTGGCATTCCACCGTTGCGCCGGACGACATCGTGGTGGTGGACCGCAACTGCCACAAATCCATTTTGCACGCGATCATGATGACCGGCGCGGTGCCGGTGTTTCTCACGCCGACGCGCAACCATTACGGCATCATCGGGCCGATCCCGAAATCGGAATTCGAGCCGGAGAGCATCCAGCGCAAGATTGACGCGAATCCGTTCATCAAAGATAAAACCAAGAAGCCGCGCATCCTGACCATCACTCAGAGCACCTACGACGGCATCGTGTACAACGTGGAGATGCTCAAGGAGATGCTGGACGGGCACATCGACACCTTGCATTTCGACGAGGCGTGGCTGCCACATGCGGCCTTCCACGATTTTTACAAGGATATGCACGCCATCGGCAAATATCGGCCGCGCGCCAAAGAATCGATGATTTTCGCCACCCAGTCCACCCATAAACTGCTGGCCGGATTGTCGCAGGCATCGCAAATACTGGTGCGCGAACCGCAAACGCGCAAGCTGAACAACCATGTGTTCAACGAAGCCTATCTGATGCACACCTCGACCAGCCCGCAGTACGCCATCATCGCTTCGTGCGACGTGGCGGCGGCGATGATGGAACCGCCGGGCGGCACGGCACTGGTGGAAGAATCCATCGCCGAAGCGCTGGATTTCCGCCGCGCGATGCGCAAGGTGGATGAAGAGTTTGGCCAGGACTGGTGGTTCAAGGTGTGGGGGCCGGACAGCCTCGCCGAGGAAGGCGTCGGGTCGCGCGAGGACTGGGTGCTGAAGGCGTCGGACAAATGGCATGGCTTCGGCGATCTCGCCGAAGGGTTCAACATGCTCGACCCGATCAAGGCGACCATCATCACGCCGGGGCTGGGCGTGGATGGCGACTTCGCCGACAGCGGCATCCCGGCGGCCATGGTGACCAAATACTTGTCCGAGCATGGCGTGATTGTCGAGAAGTGCGGCCTGTACTCGTTCTTCATCATGTTCACCATCGGCATCACCAAGGGGCGCTGGAACACGCTGCTGACCGCGCTCCAGCAGTTCAAGGACGACTATGACAGGAACCAGCCGCTGTGGCGCATCCTGCCGGAGTTCGTGGTGGCGCACCCGCAGTATGAGCGCGTCGGATTGCGCGATTTGTGCCAGCAGATCCACGATGCCTACAACACCCACAACGTGGCGCGCATGACCACCGAAATGTATTTGTCCGACATGCAGCCGGCGATGAAACCCTCCGATGCGTTCGCCAGAATGGCGCACGACGAAATCGAGCGCGTGGAAATCGACCGGCTCGAAGGGCGTATTACGGCGGTGTTGCTGACCCCCTATCCGCCGGGCATCCCGCTGCTGATTCCGGGGGAAATATTCAATAAAACCATCGTGGACTATCTCAAATTTGCGCGCGCCATCAATCAGAAACTGCCCGGTTTCGAGACCGATATTCACGGGCTGGTAGCGGAAGAAGTGGATGGGGAAAAGCGCTTTTTTGTGGATTGCGTGAAATAACCGCAGCCCGGCAATGACAGGGCGGAAACGGATGAGGCGGGCGTTGCCCGCCTCGTTCGTTTCCGGGCGGCGGCGCAACAGGTGTAGATCATTTTGCACATCAATTGTTGTTGAACAAGCACGGACAAATCGTTACGGTTAGCCAACCTGCTTAGAGGTACGGATACATGGCAACTTTCACGAAATTAAAAAAAATAAAATCCGTCCTGAATCAAATCCCGGGAATCAAGACATACAAAGATTTCGATATCCTCATCGAAATCGGGTTTCACCAGGAACTGGGAACTCCGCTGACACTGAAGCAATTGTCGCTGTTGGGGATCACCTCCGATGCGACGGTGCGCAGATACCTGAGCCGCCTGGTGCGCGAGGGCATGGTGGAAAAATTCGAGTCGAGCGGCGACCGCCGGTATGTCATATTGCAGTTGAGCGCCTCCACCATCAGGATGCTAACCGATCATCTTTCCAGACTTACCGAGCATCTTGCCAAACACGAAGCATCGTCCAAGCCGCGAAAGAACTGAAGCAGGAAGATGCAGTTACCCGGCTTCATCGAGAATATGGGGTGCAGCCAATGAATATGCCGATGAGCATGGCAGAGCAGTTCGCGAGGGGCGGCGGCGGTTTGCCGGGCGCGGAGCTCTTGCAAATCGCTTTCGATCGCTTGGGTGATGCGGTCTTCTGGCTGAACCCGGAAGGCCGGGTGGTTTACGCCAATGAAGCGGCTTGCCGATCTTTGGGATGTTCGTGCGAGGAGATACTCGCTTATCGCGTGCCGGATTTCTCCCCGAGCTTCAGCGATGAGTCATGGCGGGTGCATTGGCGGGAGGCGAAGGCGCTCGGTTCGTTCAGCCTGGAGGCGCTGCACCGCGCCAAGAGCGGGCGGATATTTCCCGTGGAAGTGATGATCACTTATCTCGCCTATGGCAACAACGAGTTCAACTGCGCCATCGCGAGAGACATTTCCGCGCGCAAGCATATGGAAGAACCGATGAGGCTGGCGGCGGACATCTACATGTCGGGCGGCGAAGCCGTCATGGTGACCGACGAGAACAACCTCATTGTCGCGGTGAATCCGGCGTTCACGCGGATTACCGGTTATACCCTGGATGATTTGTACGGCAAGACGCCCGGCATTCTTCACTCGGGGATGCACGACCAGACTTTCTATCAGGAAATGTGGCGGGACATCATCGGCAAAGGGCATTGGCAGGGCGAGATATGGGATCGCCGCAAGAGCGGCGAGCCGATCGCCAAATGGGTCAACATCAGCCTCATCAGGCATCGGGATGGCAGCGTATTCCGCCATGTGGCGCAGTTTTCGGATATCACGGAGAAGAAAAAACAGGATGAAATAATCTGGCAATACGCGAACTTCGACACCTTGACCGGCCTGCCCAACCGGCGTTCGTTCTTTGACCGGCTCGGGCAGGAAGTCAAGAAGGCGAACCGGACCGGGCTGCATCTGTCGCTGCTGTTTATCGATCTCGACGAGTTCAAGCAAATCAATGACAGATTGGGGCATGACCAAGGCGATTTGCTATTGATAGAAGCGGCGCGCCGCATCGGCCAATGCGTGCGTGAAACGGATACGGTGGCGCGCCTCGGCGGCGATGAATTCACCGTCATCCTGCCCGAGTTCGGAGAGCGCCAAGATATCGAGCGGATCGCTCAAGCCATTGTTCGGGAGCTGGGCAAGCCTTTCATGTTGGAAGGAGAAACCGGGACTGTTTCGGCGAGTGTCGGGATCGCGCTCTATCCGGTCGATGCGCAGGATATCTCCGGCCTGTTGAAATGCGCGGACCGGGCAATGTATGAAGTAAAAAAGAGAGGGAGGAACAGCTATGCCTATGTTCCCGAGCTATCGCAGCGCGATGATGACGCATACAACGCACAAAAGCGCGGATCAATTTATTTGCAGCGGACCGAGAAATAATTCGGATGTGCGCGAATAACGGCAAGGGTAGGGGCGCGATTCATCGCGCCCTGATCTATTCATGCACCGAAGAATGGCGCGACGAATCGCGCCCTACCCTTTGCCGCCGGTAAGTGACGAAGTGATACTCCAGCGGTTCCGGCGTTTCCTGCCGGTGTGTTTCACGCGATACTTCCAGCCATTTCGCCCGGTCAAATTCGGGGAACGCGGCATCGCCGATGACGTTCTGCCGGATTTCGGTGATATAGAGCGTATCCGCCAAATCCAGCGCCTGCGCGTAAATCTCCGCGCCGCCGACCACGAAAACCTGCGGGTCGCCCGCGCATGATGCGATGGCTTCGGGCAGCGAATGCGCGACAGTGCATCCGGCTATCTTCAAATTGCGGTCGCGCGAAACCACCACCGTGGTGCGTCCCGGCAAAGGCTTGCCGATAGACTCGAACGTCTTGCGCCCCATAATCATGTGATGCCCCATGGTGAGCGCCTTGAAGTGCTTGAGGTCTTCCGGGCAGCGCCACGGCAGGGTGTTGTTGATGCCGATGGTGCGGTTTTGCGCCATCGCGACGATGATTGAGAGGGATGTCATACCGCTACTGGAGCCTTGATTGCAGGGTGCGGGTTGATGGGGGCATGGCTAGGGAAACTTTCTGGCGGTGTGCATAACGCGTAAAATCTGTATGGCGGGTTGAGGATGTTTTACTTCAGAAAAAACCCGAATGTACGGTGTGCGTGAACCAACAACCACCAACTCTCTCGTTCCGGCAAGTCGACCTGGCCTGCCTTTGCTTGGAACTTCAGTTGCAACCAGAGATTCCACCAAAGGTAGGCAATTCTCTAAGCTCATGCGAGCTTGAGAAATTGACACCGCCGCATGATTGATTTCTTTTAGCATACGTTGCGCGGCCACAGGATTTCGTTCAGCGTAGTGGGCAATCCCGACACCCAGCTCATCCAGTGCCGATTCAGCCCAATCAAGCCGCTTGCTTTTTGTTGGCATGTCGCTCAACAGCAGAACGCAAACGAGTCATCGCCTCTTCGTGTGAAACGACTCTACCCGCTTTAACATCAGCCATGCCTTGCTTGATCTGATGCATGAAATTCTCGGTATATTCAAAGCCGTCCTGCATAACGAAATCCAGCATTTTCTCCGGCGTGCTTCCCGCCTCCAATGCTAGCTTTTCAAGACGCGTGGCAAATCTTGTTGGCAGTGTCATGGTAGTGGACATGGCGCTACTCCGACTGAATTAATACGAGAGCATTATAGCTTCATCACATCGCTATTGCATTGCCCAGAAACTTAGGTTGTGGTTCAGTTTGAATTGAACTGTTTGTGATCACTTTGCATTGCTATTGGAAGGGCCGCTGCTCGGCCATGGCAGCCATCAATCGCTAGCCAGTCAAACTTCCGCTCCTATGCGCATACCTGTTATTCGCGATGAGCCAAGCATCAGTCCAAGATCGCACTGATACGCCGTGATTTTAGTCAGGCTTTTAATTACTGTCTGGCTTTTGTTTGGCCTCGATCTGCTTTATCGCCCGGTCAAAGTCGCTCTCGAACAGCCGGTCTTGCACGATACGGTATTTCTCAAACTCACTTTCCGCATACGCTTTGGCCATTTCTGCGGAAATCTTGCCTGCATCCTGTAATACGTCCCGCTCGGCAAACTCCAGAAAGGCATCTAACCGCTTGGCCCAGTCTTCCATCGTCATCGGAATATTGCGGCGGGCGCGATCCTCGGCCAGATCGAGGTACGAGTTCACGATACGCCCGAGGGCGTCCAGCTCTTCCCGTGAAAGATAGTTCTTGGCGACAACGACATCCGTCTTGATGATTTTTCCGCCGGGAGCATTCTCCCAAGAGGTCAGGCCCATATGCGGCTTGCCGCTATCGGCACGCTGCACGATAAGCTCGGCGGCAGTGTGCCCATGGATGGCGAAATGCAGCTTGTTCTGCACCTTGGCGAAGAAGGCCTTTGTGGTGGGCGCATCGCGGTTGTAATCCACTGCCGTGGCGTAGATGTCAGTGACTTTTTGATAGAACTTGCGCTCGGACAGCCGAATCTCTCGAATCTCGGCCAGCAGGTGTTCGAAATAGTCCTCACCCAGAAAAGCGCCGTTCTCCAGGCGCTTCCTGTCCAGCACATAGCCCTTGATGGCAAACTCGCGCAGCACACCGGTGGCCCACTGGCGAAACTGGGTGGCGCGCACCGAGTTGACCCGATAGCCGACCGATATGATGGCATCGAGGTTGTAGTGGTTGGTGGCGTAGAATTTGCCGTCGGCGGCAGTTATCCGGAATTTCCGGACAACTGAATCTTCGCCCAGCTCACCGCTGGAAAAAATGTTCTTCAAGTGCTCACTGACCGTGCGCACATCCACTGCAAACAGCTCAGCCATCAGCTTCTGCGTCAGCCAGACAGTTTTGTCTTCATAACGCGCCTCGATGCTCTGCTCACCGGCCTGAGCGGTGAAGATCAGGAACTCGGCGGTGCTGTTGCGGATGAGTTTCTTGCTATCGTCAGTCATGTCGTGCCTTCCGTTCTATGACAGTGCAGCATCAAGTTTCTCAAGAGTGGTCACGATTTGCTGAACTGCTGACCGGTCGAACTCTGCGCGGTCAGCTTCTTCATGCACGCCTTTATTCAGATAGCGCCACTCTCGTGAGTCTCCATTAATACCCAGAAGCGAGTTGATTTGATCGAGTACAGTGTCCTTATTTGTACCGCTAAAATCAGGTTTGGCAATTTTTGA
>SCPW01000042.1 GCA_004298605.1 Gallionella sp. | reverse complement strand
GGTTTTCCAGCGCCGTGGCGAGATTTTCGCCGGTATGTTCCTGAAATTGCGTGATGCGGACAAACCCGTATCCGGGGTCGACCAGTTTGGGTTTCACGCTCTGCACTTTGATGATTGCGCGCACCAGGGTAATCGTAAGCGGCTTGGGCTGATCCTTGCGGACAACGGTCAGAATGATTTTGCTGCCGGGTTTGCCGCGCATGCGCTTGACCGCGTCGTTCAGCGTCAGGCCCTTGACCAAGGTGTCATCCAGTTTGACGATCAAGTCGCCGCTTTTGATGCCGGCGTGGAATGCCGGCGTGTCTTCTATCGGCGAGATCACTTTTACCAGGCCATCTTCCATGCCGACTTCGATGCCGAGCCCGCCGAATTCGCCTTGCGTGCCGACCTGCAACTCCTTGAAAGCATCCGCGTCGAGATAGGCGGAGTGCGGGTCGAGCCCGCTCAACATGCCGTTGATGGCCTCGTTAATCAGCTTTTTGTCGGTGACAGGTTCGACATAGTCGCTCTTGATGCGGCCAAATACTTCGGAAAATGCGCGCAACTCTTCGACGGGCAGCGGCGTGGCGAGTGTTTCCTTTTCAGCAATCGCAGCAAAATGCAGGCTAACCGACATACCTGCGACCAGACCTAAACCGACCAAACCTAATTTTCCTAGAAAACGCATAATTGCCCCAAAGTTATTTTGTCGCCAGCCACTTCATCGGATCGAACGGTTTACTCTCATGGCGCAATTCGAAGTATAAACCGGAATCTTCGTTGCCGCCGCTGTTCCCGACCGACGCAATGGTGTCTCCGCCGCGCAGCACGTCCCCGACCTGCTTGTAGAGTGTTTCATTGTTGCCATACACACTCATATAACCCTTGCCGTGATCCACGATAAGCAGGTTGCCGAAACCGCGCAGCCAGTCCGAGAATACCACACGTCCGGCGGCTATTACTTTGACTGCCTGCCCGCTGGAAGTTCTGAGAAATAAACCGTTCCAGAGCACGGTGCTCTCGGGGCGCGGCGCGCCGAAGCGGTTGGTGACTTCGCCTTTTACCGGCAACGCCAGCTTGCCTTTGAGCTGCTCGAACGGGCTGCCGTCAAAGCGGTTGTCCGGCAGGTTGTCATTGCGGAACAGCGGGCCGGATTTCGGTCGGGCGAGCATTCTTGTCAGCTTGTCGACCAGTTGCGCGAGACGGTTCTCGTCGCGTTGCAGGCGGTTGATTTCACGGCGTTGCAGGCGCAGTTGTTGCGAGATTTTACCCAGCAACTGTTGCCGGGCGCGCTGCTCTTTTTCCAGCGTCTTTTTTTGCGCCGATTGTTCGGCGCGCAACGATGCCAGCTCGGCGCGTTGTTCGCGTGTGGCCACGCTAACCGCATTCAGTGCGGCGAGGTCGTTGCGCAAAGTGTTCAGCCAGGATGCGCGGCTGCGGGCAATGTATTGGTAATGCTGTAAATCGCGGGCAATCTGATTGGGGTCCTGGTTATTTAAAAGGAGCTTTAGGTATTCCTGTTTGCCGCCAAGGTATTGCTGGTACAGCAGCTTGCCGAGCAGGGCTTGCTGTTCGCCCAGGCGATTGCCCAATTGTTGCTCCTGCGCTTGCAGTTCGTTGAGTGTGTGATCCGTCACAAGTTGTTGTGCGGCGAGTTCGGCGAGTTTGCGGTTGCTGTCGCTGATCCCGCGTTCGGATTCGCGCAACGCATCGGCGGCCTCGGATTTCGATTCGCTGGTCTTGTCCAGCTCGCGCTGCATCGCGGCAATTCGCTGGCGCAAGTTTTCCAGTTTTTCCTGCTGGCCGGCATATGCCGCACAACAGAAGACAGAAGACAGAAGGCAGAAGACAGAAGACAGAAAAACTCCGTGGCGTAGCCACACGACAATCTGCCTTCTGTCTTCTGTCTTCTGTCTTCTGATAGCGGTATCGCCAGACGACATCCTGTCCTCTGTCACCTGTCTTCTGTCATCCGGATCAAGCTGCGCCCGGT
>SCPW01000346.1 GCA_004298605.1 Gallionella sp. | reverse complement strand
CCTTGCTCCATCAGCCAGCGCGCGAAGTCGGGATGGTCGGATGGGCCCTGGCCGCAGATGCCGATGTATTTGCCGCGCTTGCGGCAAGCCTGTATGGCCATGCTGATGAGCTGTTTGACCGCCGCGTCGCGTTCGTCGAAAGAGCCGGCCAGCACGCCGGAATCTCTGTCCACCCCGAGCGTGAGCTGGGTCAGGTCATTCGAGCCGATGGAGTAGCCGTCCACCAGGTCGAGGAACTGGTCGGCGAGCAAGGCGTTGGACGGGATTTCGCACATCATGATCACGCGCAGGCCGTTCTCGCCGCGCCGCAAGCCGTTTTCGGCGAGGGTGTCTATCACGGTTTGCATCTCCGCGACGGTGCGCACAAAGGGAATCATCACCTCGACATTGGTCAGCCCCATTTCGTCGCGCACCTGGCGGATGGCGCGGCATTCCAGCGCGAAGCACGGTTTGAAACTTTCCGCGACATAGCGCGATGCGCCGCGAAACCCGATCATCGGGTTTTCTTCGGCGGGCTCGTATGGGCTGCCGCCGAGCAGGCTGGAATATTCGTTGGATTTGAAATCGGAGAAGCGCACGATCACCGGTTTGGGGGAGAATGCCGCCGCCAGCGTGGCCACCCCTTCCGCCAGTTTGTCCACATAAAAACATTGCGGATCGGCATAGCCCGCGCTCTTGGCTTCCACTTGCGCCTTGAGTTCGGCGGGCAGGTTGGGGTAATCCAGCACGGTGCGCGGATGGATGCCGATCATGCGCGCGATGATGAATTCCAGCCGCGCCAGCCCGATGCCATGATTGGGCAGGCGGCTGAGCTCGAAGGCCAGTTCGGGGTTGGCGATATTCATCGAAATCTTCAGCGGCGGTACGGGCAGTTTGTCGAGTGCCAGATCGGTTATTTCCACTTCCAGCAAACCTTGATAAACCTTGCCCACATCGCCGTCGGCGCATGACACGGTGACTTCGTCGCCGTGCTGCAATACCTCGGTCGCGTCGCCGCAACCCACCACCGCCGGAATGCCCAGTTCGCGCGCCACGATGGCGGCATGGCAGGTGCGCCCGCCGCGGTTCGTGACGATGGCGGAGGCGCGCTTCATCACCGGCTCCCAATCCGGGTCGGTGATGTCGGTGACCAGCACATCGCCCGCCCGCACCTTGCCCATCTCACTGGCATCCTTCACCAGGCACACCTTGCCGCTGCCGATGCGCTGGCCGATAGCGCGCCCGCTCACCAGTACCGGCGAGGTTTGCTTCAGCGTGTAGCGTTGCAAGGTTTTCAGGTTGCTTTTCGCCTGCACGGTTTCCGGTCGCGCTTGCAGGATGTACAGCTTTCCGTCCACGCCATCGCGCCCCCACTCGATGTCCATCGCACACCCGTAATGCCGCTCGATGGCCAGCGCGTAACGCGCCAGTTCTTCCGCCTCGGCATCGCTGATCGAAAAATGTTGCCGCTCGGCGGTCGGCACATCCACGGTCTGCACCGGGCTTCCGTTTTGCAGGCCATCGGCGAAAATCATCTTGATCGCCTTTTGCCCGAGGTTGCGGCGGATGACGGCGCGCTTGCCATCGCGCAGCGACGGCTTGAACACATAGAATTCATCGGGGTTCACCGCGCCCTGCACCACCGTTTCGCCCAGCCCGTAAGCGGAGGTGATGAACACCACTTGGTCGAAACCGGATTCGGTGTCCAGCGTGAATATCACCCCGCTCGCTCCCAGATCGCTGCGCACCATGCGCTGGATACCGGCGGACAACGCGACACTTTGATGCGCGAAACCATTGTGTACGCGATAGGCAATCGCGCGGTCGTTGTACAACGAGGCGAACACCAAGCGGATCGCCGCGATGACGTTATCTGCGCCGGTGACGTTGAGGAACGTTTCCTGCTGTCCGGCAAACGAGGCATCCGGCAAATCTTCTGCGGTGGCGGAAGAGCGCACCGCCACCGGGAACTCACCGCCAGTCTCGTGCTGCGTTTGCTGATAGGCCGCGCGAATTTGCTGCCCGAGCAGGGGCGGCAACGGTTGCGCCACAATCCATTCGCGGATTTGCGCGCCGGTGGTTGCAAGCCGTGCCACGTCGGCCACATCGAGAGTATCCAGAGCTATCTGAATGCGCTGGTCCAGCCCATCGTGAGCGAGAAAATCGCGATACGCCTGCGCCGTGGTGGCAAAGCCGCCCGGCACTCGCACGCCGAGTTTTGCAAGCTGGCTGATCATCTCGCCCAGCGAGGCGTTCTTGCCGCCCACTTGCGGCACATCGTTCATGCGCAGATGCTCGAATCGGATGATGTAGTTCGGGTTCATTTCGGTCTCCATCGTAGGGGCGCGATTCGACCCTCACCCAAACCCTCTCCCAGAGGGAGAGGGAACGATCGTCCTTTCCCCCTCTGGGGGAAAGTTAGATAGAGGGCTGGCGCCCTGGTTCATAAAAAGGGCGCGATAAATCGCGCCCCTACATGCGCTGCCGCACCGCCTCAAACAAACAGACCGCAGCAGCCGCAGCCGCATTCAGCGATTCAACTTTGCCGGGCATCGAGATAGTCATTTTCTGTGTGGCTAAATTCAATAATTCGTCAGACAGTCCGGCCCCTTCGTTGCCGATCAGAAATGCGATATCGCCGGAAAGATCGCAGTCATACAGGCTATGCGTGGCTTGCAGGCTGGCCGCCAGCAGCGTGCCGGAGAATGTTTTCGCGACCTCCGGCAAATCCTGCCGCTCATAAACAGACAACACAAAATGCCCGCCCATCGCCGCGCGCAGCACTTTCGGCGACCACGCATCGGCGCAGCCAGAAGACAAAAACACCGCATCGCACCCCGCCGCCGCCGCCGAGCGCAATATTGAACCAAGATTGCCGGGGTCTTGTATGTCTTCCAGCAATAACGCAAAGCGGGCAGCCGTTGATGCAACAGGCTGCGGAATTTCAATCAATGCGAGTATGCCGGTAGGCGTTTTCAGCTCGCTGAGTTCTGCGAACAGCTTGCCATCCAATTGCGTGACCGGCACGCCAATTATGCGCTCCAGCAACCCGGCAATTTCGCTGTCGCGCAACGCCGCCGCATCCAACAAAACATGCTGTGGAATCATCCCGGCATCCAAATACGCCGCCAACAAATGCGCGCCATCCAACAAGGTCTGATTGGCTTTGCCGCGCTGCCGCGCCGAACCGGCGAGCTTGGCGAGTTCTTTGAAAAACGGGTTGTCGCGGGATTGGATCAGTTTCATGCCTTGCCGCCCGTAGGGGCGCGATTCATCGCGCCCTGATTTACCGCATCATCATTATTG
>SCPW01000345.1 GCA_004298605.1 Gallionella sp. | reverse complement strand
AGTGCGGCGGCCTTAGACGCCGCTGTCGCTTTCAGGCAGCCTTACTTGGTCCGCTTCGCGGCGGCTGTCGAAGCGTTGTGTCGGCGTTTAACTCCGTGCTTCGAAAACCATGGCGCCGTTGCGCTACGCTTGCCGGCGCACTCCACAGTCGCTCGCGGTCCCGCTAGCCTTGCACAACGAAACGTGCTGAATAGTTACCGCAGAAATTTCATTCCATGAAAAAATGTTTTTTGCTGCGTTGGCGGCCATTCTGGCATTAACGGGGTGGGCGGTTAATAACTACCTGACGGTCAATTCCTGGATATTATTTCTGTCTGCACTTGGGCTTTTTTGTGCGTTGGGATTTAGCGTATGGAGCTACAAGCAAATTAAGCTGCTATTAGAGGAGTTGGAACATGCTGAATAGTATTTTGCTGGGTGTGATGCTGGTTGGTTTTGTGAGCTTCATGGCTTACCTTGCTTACGACACTTGGCTGGACATCCAAAAACATCGTGGTAAATAACTGAGCCAGCCAGGTAGGGTACGCACCGCGTACCTTTGGCTGACCCTGAACGAACCGCCCCACGGGAAACCGGGGGCGGTTTTTTATGCGGCGGAAGTAGCCAAATTCATCATGACACAGGCGGTGGGTCGCCGTTGCGGCAGAGCGTCGCCACCGCATCGAAGCGATAGGCCTCCACCCAGGCCGCGATGGCCCTGGCCAACTCGGGCCGTTCGGGCCGTATGCGCTCGACGACGGCGTGGATGGCTTCGGTGTCCAGCATTTCGGCGGCGGCCAGCAATTCACGGCGCAGCGCTTCCGGCAAATCCGCCAAATTCGCACCGGCCGCCGGCTGTTGCGGCGTGGTGGCGCTGGCGGGCGCGTCGGCATAGCGGTAGCGCAGACCCAGCAGTTCGCCCATCAGCGTATACAAACGGCTGGCGTCTATCGGCTTGACCAGCATGTCGTCGCAGCCGGCGGCGAGGATGGCGGTTTGATCCTCCCGGAAGGCGCTGGCGGTGAGCGCGGCGATTTTGACGCCGACACCGCCCGGCAGCGAGCGGATGATTTTGGTGGCCTCATAGCCGTCCAGCACCGGCATGCGCATGTCCATCCAGATAAAGTGCGGCTGCCAGGCCTGAAAAATTTCGATGGCCTGCCGGCCGTTCTCCACGCCGCGCACTTCCACGCCCAGATCGCGCAACAGCATGGTGATCAGTTCGCGATTGTCGGCATTGTCCTCGGCCACCAGCACGCGCACCGGCGGCTGATCTTCCGCCAGCCCGATGACGCGGAATTGCGGCGCGGTAATCGCCGGTGCTTCGGCTTCGGGCAACGGCAGGGAAAAGGCAAACACGCTGCCCTGGCCGGGCTCGCTGTGTACGGTCAGTTCGCCGCCCATCAGCCGGACAAATTCGCGGCTGATGGTCAGCCCCAGGCCGGAGCCTTCGCCTTTGTCCGCGCCCGCCTTGGTTTGGTAAAAGGCCTGAAAAATGCGCTGCTGCTCCTCCGGGGCAATGCCGGGACCACTGTCGATCACTTCAAAACGGATGCGGTCTTCAGTATCCGGCATGCCATGCGCGCCATGATCGTTCGGCACCAGGCGCAGGCAGATCCGGCCGTGGTCGGTGTATTTCACGGCATTGCCCAGCAGGTTGAGCAGTACCTGGCGCAGATGGTGGGCGTCGCCGCGCACGTAGTGGGGCAGTTGACCGCAGCGCTCGATGGTGAACTCCAGCGCCTTGTGCTCGGCACGGATGCGGATCATCTCTTCGATGGAACGCAGCGCGTCGGCCAGATCGAAGTCTTCGTTGTGCACGGTGGTGCGGCCTGCTTCGATGCGGGAAATTTCCAGCACGTCGTTGATCAGGGCCAGCAGGTGGTGGCCGGAGCGATGGATGGTTTCCAGTTCGCGGCGGTGGTGTTCCGTCAGCAGCGGATCGTGCTCCATGAGCTGTGCGAAACCCAAAATGGCGTTGAGCGGCGTGCGCAGTTCATGCGACATATTGGATAAAAACATGCTTTTGGCGTGGTTGGCGGCTTCGGCGGCTTCGCACGCCGTCGCCAGCGCCTGCTCCTGGCGCTGCAATTGCTCCACCCGCACTTCCAGCTCCTGCTTTTGGTGATGCAGGCGCTGGTAAAGCCGCACCCGGCTCAGCAGCAAATTGTCGTCCAGCGGCTTGGTCAAATAGTCCACGGCACCGGAGGCAAAGCCGTGCTGGGCAAAGGTTTCCGAAGTAAACACCGCCGTGATGAACACGATGGGAATATGGCGGGTGCGCTCGGTCATCTGCAGGTGGCGCGCGGTTTCGAAACCATCCATGCCGGGCATTTGCACGTCCAGCAGAACCAGGTGAATGTCGTGCTCCACGGTGAGAATCAGGGCGCGCTCGCCGGACTCGGCTTCCACGACGTCGCAATCGGGAAGTCTTGCCAACAGGGCGCGCAGCGTAAAACGGTTGTTGGCATTGTCGTCCACCACCAGGATGGTGAATTTTTCGGACATATTGCGAATCTCAGCGCCTGTGAGTGGTATTCCGGCAATTGCAAAAATCAAAGGCGATCACTACGACAGCAGCGATACACTGCGCGGCTTTGATCTCGCCACGCAGCTTACACGTATCGCTTTTTTCCCGCTACATTGTTTCCGGGCGCATCTTCGCACCATCCCTGGCCCCCGGCATTCCTTGCCGGGACGCCGGCATACCGAGGCTTAATTCAAGGCAAGCGCCCCCTGGTGGGAGCGCGGCCATGCCTTTGGCGAGCTCAGAACAGGCTTTGGCCGCCCGGCAGGCGAGACGCCTGCGCTCCCAGCCAGAATGATAAAAAACAGGCAGGAAAACTCGTGTATTCTTACTTCCTTACATAAGGAATATCGTCATGCTTGCCAAAATGACCTCCAAAAATCAGATCACTCTGCCCAAATCCGTCACGACACAGCTTGCCTCATCAGAATATTTCGATGTACAGATCGATGCCGGCCGTATCGTGCTGACCCCGGTTCGTCTTCAGAAAACCGACGCGGTGCGGGAGAAGCTTGCCCAACTCGGTATCAATGAAAGCGACATTGCCGACGCCGTCGTTTGGGCGCGAGGCAAAAAATGAGTTGGCGTGTCGTGCTCGACACCAACATCGTTCTTTCCGCGCTGCTGTTTCGTAATGGCAGACTTGCCTGGATACGCCAAGCTTGGCAGACAGGCCGGCTGACGCCGGTGATCTGCCGTCAAACCACCGCTGAACTTTTGCGGGTACTCGCCTACCCCGAATTCAAGCTGACTGCGGCGGAACAAGAAGAGTTATTGGCTGATTTCCTACCCTGGGCGGAAGCGGCAAATCTGCCCGAGCAACCACTGGAATTACCGAAGTGTCGGGATTCTTATGATCAAGTCTTTTTGATCTTGGCCAGAACGGCTGAGGTGGACGCACTCGTTACCGGCGATGCCGATCTATTGATGCTGCGCGATAATTTTCACCCCCCCATACTCACCGCCGGTGAACTGCATTCCCGTCTGTGCCAAGCAGGGTTATGATCCGATAGTGCTCATCCCCTCCGGAATCGAGACTTTCAAAAGAAACAAACTTTTCACCCTATTCCACCAAGGAAACGCTATGGACAACACCACGCTCATCGCCATCGCATCCATCGTCACCGCCGGCATCACCACCGGCTTCGGCTGTCTGGGCCCCGCCCTGGGAGAAGGCCGCGCCGTATCATCCGCGCTGACCTCGCTGGCCCAGCAACCGGACGCCGCCACCACCATCACGCGCACCTTGTTCGTCGGCTTGGCGATGATCGAATCCACCGCGATTTATTGTTTTGTGGTGTCGATGATCCTGATTTTCGCCAACCCCTTCTGGAACCACGTCATCGCCCACACCGCGGGTAAATAGGCCGTGCTGATCGACTGGTTCACCGTCTGCGCCCAGGCCGTCAACTTTCTGCTTTTGGTATGGTTGCTGAAGCGCTTTCTCTACCGGCCCATTCTGGGCGCCATCGCGGCGCGCGAGGCGCGCATCGCCGCGCAGCTGGCCGGCGCCGCGCAAACCCAGGCCGAAGCGCTGGCCGAGCGCGAGGAATTCGGCCGGAAAAACCAGGATTTCGAACAGCAACGCGCGGCGCTGTTCAGCCAAGCCAACCGCGAAGCCCACGCGGAACATAGGCGGCTGGTCGAAGAGGCGCGCCGGACGGTCGAGGCCATGCGCAGCCGCTGGCAAGACGCGCTGCAAACCGAACAACTGAGCCTGCACCAGGAAATCACCCGCCGCACCCAGCGGGAAGTATTCGCCATTGCGCGCCAGGTGCTGCGCGATCTGGCCGCCACCGAGCTGGAAGCGCGCATGGCCGAACTGCTGATGCAGCGCTTGCGCGCGCTGGACGACGCGGAGCTTGCCCAATTGACCGCCGCCTTGCGGGCATCGCCCGAACCGGTGCTGGTGCGCAGCGCTTTTGCACTATCGCCGCCGTTGCAGGCCGCCGTGACCGATGCCGTCCAAGCCAGGCTGGGTCAGGACATCCCCATCGATTTTGCCGTCCTCCCCGAACAGGTGTGCGGCATCGAACTGTGCTGCAACGGCTACAAACTGGCCTGGAGCATCGCCGACTATCTCGTTTTTCTGGAAAAAAGCTTGAGCGGGCTGTTGCAGCAAACCACCGAGCCGGCGCCGCCCCATGCATCCACCGACTGACACGGTCGCGCAAGCGCTGGATACGGCTTTTGCCGATCTACAGCGGGCGCGGCAGGCCTATGTCCCCCAACTGACGGCGCGCGACGTGGGCGTCATCACCACCGTGTCCATCGGCATCGCCAAAGTCTCCGGCCTGCCCGGCGTGGGCTTCGAAGAGCTGCTGGAGTTTCCGGGCGGCTTGTACGGCATCGCTTTCAACGTCGACGAAGCGGAAATCGGCGTGGTGCTGCTGGGCGAGTGCAGCCATCTGCACTCGGGCGATGAAGTGCTGCGCACCGGCCGGGTCATGGACGTACCGGTGGGCGCGGGCTTGATCGGCCGGGTGCTCACGCCGCTGGGTGCAGCGCTGGACGGCAAAGGCTCCATCGTGTTCGAGCAGCGCCTGCCCATCGAACGCGACGCCACGCCCATCATGGATCGCGCGCCGGTCACGGTGCCGCTGCAAACCGGCATCAAAGTGATCGACGCGCTGATTCCCATCGGACGCGGCCAGCGCGAACTGATCCTGGGCGACAGGCAAACCGGCAAAACCGCCATCGCGCTGGACACCATCCTCAACCAGCGCGATCAGAACGTGCTGTGCGTGTACTGCGCCATCGGCCAGCGCGCCGCCGCCGTGGCCCAGGTGGTGGCCGACCTGCGCGAGCAAAGCGCCATGGACTACACCATCGTCGTGGTCACCGAAGGCAACGACGCCCCCGGCCTGCAATACATCGCGCCTTACGCGGCCACCAGCATCGCCGAATATTTCATGGGTCAAGGCCGCGACGTGCTCATCGTCTACGACGATCTCACCCACCACGCCCGCGCTTACCGCGAATTGTCGTTGTTGCTGCGCCGCCCGCCAGGCCGGGAAGCGTTTCCCGGCGATATTTTTTACATCCATTCGCGCTTGCTGGAGCGCGCCACGCATTTGCGCGCCGCGCTGGGCGGCGGCTCGCTGACCGCCCTGCCCATCATCGAAACAGAAGCGCAGAACATGGCGGCTTATATCCCCACCAATCTGATTTCCATCACCGACGGCCAGATTTACCTGTCGCCCAGCCTGTTCGAGCTGGGCGTATTGCCGGCCATCGACGTGGGCAAATCGGTGTCGCGGGTGGGCGGCAAAACCCAGTTGGCGGCTTACCGCGCCGTGGCGGGCGATTTGAAACTGGCTTATGCGCAGTTTGAAGAACTGGAAAGTTTTGCCCGTTTCGGCACCCGGCTGGACGAGCACACCAGCCGCGTCATCGAACACGGCCGCCGCATCCGCGCCTGTCTCAAGCAGGCCGAATTCGAGCCGGTGGCGGTGATGGAGCAAGTCTGCGTGCTGCTGGCGCTGACCAGCGGCTTATTCGACGCCGTGCCGCTGGAACACATGCGCGAAGCCGAACTGGCGCTGCGCGAAGCGGCCGCCCAACTGCCGGAAGCGCTGTGCCTGCGCCTGAGCGGCGGCGCTGCGCTGAGCGACGAAGACCGCGCGGCCGTTTTGCAACTCGCCGAAGCCGTATTGCAGGCTCTGGAATGGGGGGCATAGATGCCGGCAATGACTCATATAGGAGCCAGAGCTGGCAAAGCAACATTGAACAGCCCTCACCCTGGCCCTAGGCTGTCGAAATTCGGTAATTTTGAGCCTGTTTTCGTTCCCTGTTTATGGATGTCATTCCTGTCAACCGCAACGCGGTTGCGTAACCCAGCCCAGGGTTGGCGCGTTCCGCGCCTACCCTGGGTTACGCGGCA
>SCPW01000344.1 GCA_004298605.1 Gallionella sp. | reverse complement strand
GGACGGCATCAGGTAAGTGACCGCCTGCGCGCCCGCCACGCTTAATTGTTGTTGCTGGGCCGGCGTGAGCGGTTGCAGATAGCGCGCCACTTGCCGGTAACCCGACGCGATCAGGATCAGCCCTTTGCGCTGCGGGCGCTGCTTGAGCCTGAGCAGGCGCAATACCGCGATGCGGTTGCCCGGGTCGCAACCCAAGCCATAGCAGGATTCGGTGGGGTAGGCGATCAGGCCGCCGCGCTTGAGATGCGCGGCGATGCGGCGATACGATGCGCTGTGTCGAAACAATTACTTTTTGAGAGATGTAATCGCGCGATAGCCAATATCACGGCGCATCTGGCAGCCGTCGAAGGAAATTTCATCGGCAACCTGATAAGCGCGGCGCTGTGCCATTTTCACGCTGTCGCCCAGTGCGGTGGCGCAGAGCACGCGCCCGCCGTTGGTGACCACCTTGCCATCACGCATCGCCGTTCCCGCATGGAACACATGCGCATCTTCCGCAGCTTTTTTCGGCAAGCCGGTGATGGCATCGCCTTTGCGTGGCGTGTCGGGGTAATTTGCCGCCGCCAGCACGATGCCCAGCGCGGTGCGCCGGTCCCATTCGGCTTCGACTTTGTCGAGCGTGCCGTTCACCGCGTGTTCCACCAGCGTGAGGAAATCGCTCTTCAGGCGCAGCATGATCGGCTGGGTTTCCGGGTCGCCCATGCGGCAGTTGAACTCCAGCACCTTGATGCCGCCGTGCGGGTCTATCATCAATCCGGCATACAGGAAGCCCGTGTAAGTATGGCCTTCCTGTCCCATGCCATGCACCACCGGCTGAATCACTTCGCGCAGCACGCGCGCGTGGATTTCCGGGGTCACCACCGGCGCGGGAGAATACGCGCCCATGCCGCCGGTGTTGGGGCCCTGGTCCCCATCCAGCAGGCGCTTATGGTCCTGGCTGGTGGCCAGCGGCAATACGTGATGGCCGTCCACCATGACGATGAAACTGGCTTCTTCGCCCGCCAGAAATTCTTCGATCACCACGCGCGCACCGGCATCGCCCAGCTTGTTATCGGACAGCATCATGTCGATGGCCTGATGCGCCTCATCCAGCGTCATCGCCACCACCACGCCCTTGCCCGCAGCGAGGCCGTCGGCCTTGATGACGATAGGCGCACCGTGTTTGTCCACATAGGCGTGTGCGCCCGCAACATCGCTGAAAGTCTGATAGAACGCGGTGGGAATATGGTGGCGCACCATGAAAGCTTTGGCAAAGTCCTTGGAGCTTTCCAGTTGCGCGGCCGCCTTGGTCGGGCCGAAGATTTTCAATCCCGCCTTGCGAAAGGCATCCACCACCCCCGCCGCCAGCGGCGCTTCCGGGCCGACCACGGTGAGGTAGATGTCCTCGCGTTGCGCGAAGGCGAGCAACTCATCGACAGTATTCAGTGCGACATTTTCTAGGCCGTCTTCCATTGCCGTACCGGCATTACCCGGCGCGACATAAACCTTTTGCACTTTGGCGCTTTGTGCTAGACGCCACGCCAATGCGTGTTCACGTCCGCCGGAACCGATAACCAAAATTTTCATTTCATTCTTTCCTTAAGATTGAGAAGGGGGAAGAGGGAAGGGATAAGGGTAAAAACCGTTGCGTGCCACGACTCTACCCTTCACCCTTCTCCCTTCTCCCTTCCCAAGGCATTTAATGCCTGAAATGCCTGAAGCCGGTAAACACCATCGCCAGCCCATGCTCGTCCGCCGCCGCGATCACTTCCGCGTCGCGCATCGAGCCGCCGGGTTGGATTACCGCTTTCGCGCCCGCTGCGGCCAACACGTCGATGCCGTCGCGGAACGGGAAGAAGGCGTCGGATGACACCACGGAATCCGCCAGACTCAGGCCGGCGTTCTGCGCCTTGATGCCGGCGATGCGCGTGCTGTCCACGCGGCTCATCTGCCCCGCGCCCACGCCCAGCGTCTGGCCGTTTTTGCAGAATACGATCGCGTTGGATTTCACGTATTTCGCCACGCGCCAGGCGAACAGCAGGTCTTGCAGTTGCTCCCTGGAGGGCTGCGCCTTGGTCACCACTTTGAGTTGCGAGGCCTGCACATTCAGCGCATCCGGCGATTGCACCAGCAGGCCGCCGCCGACGCGCTTCACGTCGTATTGGTTGTGTGCATTGGACAGCGGCACGGTCAGCACACGCACGTTTTGCTTCGCCGCCGTCACTTTGAGCGCCGCATCGGAGGCGCTCGGCGCGATGATGAGCTCGACGAACTGGTTGGCGGTGATCTGCGCGGCGCTCGCTTCATCCAGCTCGCGGTTGAAGGCGATGATGCCGCCGAACGCGGAGGTGGTGTCGGTGGCGTAAGCCAGCTTGTAGGCGTTCAGCGCGCTGTCGGCTACCGCCACGCCGCACGGGTTGGCGTGCTTGACGATGACGCAGGCGGGCTGATCGAAGGTCTTGACCAATTCCCAGGCCGCATCGGCATCGCCGATGTTGTTGTAGCTCAGCTCCTTGCCCTGCAACTGGGTGTAGTCGGCGATGCCTGTCCTGAGCAAAGTCGAAGGGCCGCCCGCCACCGGGTTGAGGTCGCGGTAAAACGCGGCCTGTTGATGCGGGTTTTCGCCGTAGCGCATGTCTTGCACTTTGGCGAAATTGAAATTGATCTGCGCCGGGAATTCGCTGCGCGCACCATCCGCGTTGATCGCGGTGAGGTAATTGCTGATCGCGCTGTCGTAAGCGGCGGTGTGCGAGAACGCTTTTTTCGCCAGATCGAAACGGGTCGCGTCGCTCACCGCACCGTTGTTGGTTTGCATCTCGGCCAGTATATCCGCGTAATCCGCCGGGTCGGTGACGATGGCGACGTGGGCGTGGTTCTTCGCCGCCGCGCGCACCATGGTCGGGCCGCCGATGTCGATGTTTTCGATAGCATCGTCCAGCGTACAGCCGGGTTTGGCGATGGTCGCGGCAAACGGGTACAGGTTCACCACGACCAGGTCGATGGTCGGGATGCCGTGCTGTTCCAACGTGGCGACATGCTCCGGCAGATCGCGCCGCGCCAGAATACCCGCGTGAACTTTCGGTTGCAGCGTCTTGACGCGCCCGTCCAGCATCTCCGGGAAGCCGGTGTAATCGGCCACCTCGGTGACCGGAATGCCGTTATCGGCAAACAGTTTTGCCGTGCCGCCGGTGGAGAGGAGGGTTACGCCAAGCTGGGCCAGGCCCAGCGCAAATTCGAGAACGCCGGATTTGTCCGATACGCTGATGAGGGCCTGTTTGATTGCTGCCATGAGGGTTCCAGTTTGAAAATAAATTCGTGGGTTTAAGGGGGCGGCCTGTCAGGCTCAGTCATTCCGGGCTGCGGCGGCGCTCTTCAAATATGTACGGGATGCCGTGATGCAGCATTTTTTTGCGCAAGGTGTTGCGGTTGATGCCCAGCATTTCCGAGGTGCGTGTCTGGTTGCCGGCGGCATGTTCCAGCACCATTTCAATCAGAGGTTTTTCGACGCAGTCCATCACCATGCCGTACATGCCGCAGCAGGGGGCTTCGCCGTCAAGGTCTTTGAAATATTCCTTGAGCGCCTTGCGCACACAGCGCGCTATGTCATTTTCGTTCACCACACAATCGCTCATGCCGCCAATTCCTCGAGGTAATGCAGCCGCGTCCCGCGCTGCGCCTGCTCCGCAAAAAAGTCGCCCACCGCCGCCAACTGCCCGGCAGGGCTTGCCAACTGGTTCATCTGGTGGCGGAATTGGGCAGAGCCGACCAGCCCCCTGGTGTACCAGGAAATGTGTTTGCGCGCCACGCGCAGGCCGGTATATTCGCCGTAAAAATCATACAGCTCATGCACGTGCGCCACCAGCACGCGATGGATTTCGCCGATCTCCGGCGCGGGCAGATGCGCGCCGGTCTTGAGGAAATGCTCGATCTCGCGGAACAGCCACGGGCGGCCTTGCGCGGCGCGACCGATCATTACGGCATCCGCGCCGGTGTGTTCCAAGACGTGTCGGGCTTTTTCCGGCGTGGTGATGTCGCCGTTGGCGATGATGGGGATATTCACGCTGGCCTTCACCGCCGCGATGGTGTCGTATTCGGCATCGCCGGTATAGGCGCAGGCGCGGGTGCGGCCATGGATCGCGAGCGCCTGGATGCCGGCGTTTTCCGCAATTTTGGCGATGCGTATCGCATTGCGGTCACGCGTGTCCCAGCCGGTGCGTATCTTGAGGGTGACGGGCACGTCCACCGCGCCGACCACGGCTTCCAGCAATCGGGCGACCAGCGGCTCGTCACGCAACAGCGCGGAACCCGCCATCACGTTGCAGACTTTTTTGGCCGGGCAGCCCATGTTGATGTCGATGATTTGCGCGCCGCGATCGACGTTGTACTTCGCGGCCTGCGCCAGCATTTTGGCATCGGCCCCGAGAACCTGCACCGAGACCGGCTCGGCTTCGCCTTCGTGGTCGGCGCGCCGTCTGGTTTTTTCCGAGCCGTACAAAAGGGAGTTGGACGCTACCATCTCGCTCACCGCCATGCCCGCGCCCATGCGTTTGCATAATTGGCGGAAAGGGCGGTCGGTCACCCCCGCCATAGGGGCAACGATGAGATTATTCCTGAGCTGGTAGGGGCCGATGCGCATCCTGGTTTTACACAAGGGGGTTTTTGCGAGGGGGTGTAATTATAAAGGAAACTCGGCGCCATGCTATGATTGCCGCCATGAATTTTGACGTGGCGACCGGATGGCGCCCTCTCACATTGCTGATGCGACACGCCCTCAATTAACCGACGAGACTTCACCATGAAAAAACTTTTCGCCCTGCTTTTCTTTGCTTTGCTATCTTCCGCGCACGCCGGGGAGAGCGAAATCCGCCAGTCGCTGCAAAGCAGATTTTCCAACATCGGCAAGCTCGAACATGTCGTCAAAACGCCCTATGCGGGGCTGTATGAGATTGTCGTCGGCGACCAGCTTTTGTACACCGACGCGCAAGGGCAGTATGTGTTCGACGGCAATATAATCGAGGCAAAAAGCCGCCGCGACTTGAGCGAAGAGCGCCGCCGACAATTGTTTGCTATCGAGTTCGACAAGCTGCCGCTCGAACTTGCGGTGAAAAAGGTAAAAGGAAACGGCAAGCGCAGGCTGGCTTTTTTTTCCGATCCGAAATGCGGCTTCTGCAAACGCCTGGAAAAAGAGCTGGTCAAGGTAAACGATGTCACGCTGTACATTTTTTTGTATCCTATTTTCCAGGGCTCGGATGAGCTCGTGCGCAATGTGTATTGCGCGAAAGATCCGGTCAAGGCGTGGGATGATTTAATGCTGAACGACATCGCGCCGGCCAGGGCGGTCTGCAATACGCCAACCGAAAAGGTATTGGCCTTGGGCAAAAAACATCGCGTTACCGGCACCCCGAATTTGATTTTTGGCGATGGGACGCAGGTTCCCGGGTATCTGCCCGCGGAAGAGCTGGAAAAACATTTTAACGGGACCGCAGGGAAGTAGGAGGGAACATGGATACCCCGGGAAAAATCCCGCGCGACTTGCTGGCGCGTGCGATGGATCAGTCGCGCGACGGCATCACCATCGCCGATGCGAAGAAGAAGGGCTTCCCGCTGATTTATGTCAATGGGGGGTTCGAGAAACTGACCGGCTATACCTCTGCCGAAGTCATCGGCAAGAATTACCGCATCCTGCAGGGGATCGACTCCGGGCAGCCGGGGCTGGACGCTATCCGCGCCGCCGTCGCCAAAGAGGAAAGCTGCGTTGTCACGTTGCGCAATTACCGCAAGGATGGCCAGATGTTCTGGAATGAGCTCAGCATTTCCCCGGTGCATAACGCTGAAGGAAAGCTGACACATTACATCGGCATCCAGAAAGATGTGACGGCGCGCATCCTGCTCGAACAACATTTGCGCCAATCCAATCTCGATTTGCAGACGCTCAACCGGCAACTGAATACTCTGGCTTGCATCGACCCGCTGGTCGGGCTCAGCAACCGCCGCCATTTTGACGAGCAATTCGCCAGCCTGCGCTCCACCGCTCAACGCACCCATAGCGAAGTGTCGGTGCTGATGATCGACCTCGATTATTTCAGGCAATTCAACGAGCGTTACGGCCGGTCGGCGGGGGATGAGTGCCTGCGCATGGTGGGCGATTGCATCGCCAGATCGTTCGTGCGCACATCGGACTGCGCGGCGCGCTATGACGGCGAAGAATTCGCGGTCATAACGCTGGCCGCCAACCTCGACGACCTGCGGCGCCACGCCCAGAAACTCTGCGAGCAAGTGCGCGCGCTCAACATCCCGAACGGCGATTCGCCGCACGGCATCGTGACAGTCAGCATCGGCGGCGTACACCGGCTGTTTGGCCGCGAAACCACCGGGGAAGAGATTATCGGCATGGCCGAGCGCGAGTTATTTGCCGCCAAGCACAACGGGCGCAACTGCGTCCATCTCGCCGGTTAAACCGTAGGGGCGCGATTTATCGCGCCCTGGTTTTCGTATGCAAGAAGAAGGGCGCGATGGCTTTGCATAGCCAATCGACTAAGCTGGCAAAAGACGCCAGCCAAGTTGCTGGTTAAATCGCGCCCCTACATTGCGATGGATCGCGCCCCCAAATTGAGGTCGGGTTCCGCACCCTTGGGAAACAGCACCCACATCTGCCCGCTTTGTTTCATGCGCCCGGCCCGGGCGCCGGCCTGCTCGCCGAACCCCCAGAAAAAATCCGCGCGCACCGCGCCCTTGATTGCGCCACCGGTGTCTTGCGCCAGCATTAACCGGTTCAACGGCTCTGCCGTATTCGGGTAAGTCGTCGCGAGAAATACCGGCGCGCCGAGCGGGATGGTGCGCGCGTCCACCGCGATGCTGTACGCCTCGGTCAGCGGTACACCCAACGCGCCCAGCGGCGCGGACAACCCGTTCGGCAACTCGCGGAAAAACACGTAGCTGGGGTTTTGCGCCAGCAGCGCGCCGAGCTTGTCCGGATGCTGTTCCGCCCAGCGCTTGATGCCCTGCATCGAGGCTTCCTCCGCTTTGAGCTCGCCCATTTCGATCAGCTTTTTGCCGATAGAAATGTAAGGGTGGCCGTTCTGCTCGGCATAGCCGACTTTCACCAAACTGCCGTCCGGCAATTCGATGCGCCCCGAGCCCTGGATTTGCAGGAAAAACAACTCGACCGCATTGTCCACCCAGAATAATTCGCGCCCTTGCAGCGCGGTTTTCCCGTTGTCGATTTCGGCGCGGTTGTAATAGGGCACAACGCGCCTGCCTTGCAGCCGCCCGCGCAAACGCATATCTTTCAACTGCGGATATGCCTCGCTCAAATCGATGGTCAGCAAATCGTCCGGCACGGCATACAGCGGATAGCGGAAACGATCTGTCCTGACACGGCTGCCGGCAAGTTTCGGCTCGTAGTAGCCGGTAATCAACCCTTGCGATGAGCCGTCCGGATTGAACACCTGGTAGGGTGTAAAGCCTTCCTCGAAAAAGGTGCGCAACGCGGCATTGTCCGGTTGCGCCATGCCCTCGGTGCGCCCGCATACCGCCTGCCATCCGGGCTTGTTTTTCAGCGTGCGGCAGCTTTGCAGGAAGGCCGCCCAGGCGGGTTGCAAATCTGTCGTTTGCCAATCCGGCAACATCTCCCACTTGCTCACCGCAAACGGCGCGGCGGACGGAACAGCGGCGGGCGGCAAAATGGCTGCGGGCGGGGGTGCAACGGGCGGCTTGGGCGGCGCGACGCAGGCGGCCAGAAGGATCAGCGGCAGCAGCGCGGCGCGCCGTGCCGCTGCCGGAACAAAAGTTTCCCGCGCCGCATTCCTGGCGTTATACAGCAGCACGTTAATGCAAAACACGCGGTACGCTCAATACGAACAGCGGGATTTCAACATCGAACTGTGTGCCATCCTCGGCCTGCATCTGATAGCTGCCGCACATCGTGCCGACCTGCGTGGTCAGCACCGTGCCGCTGGTGTATTCAAAATTCTGGTTCGGCTTGAGCACCGGCTGCTCGCCCACCACGCCCTGGCCGCGCACTTCCTGCACGTGGTGATGGGCGTCGGTGATGATCCAGTGGCGGCTGATGAGTTTGGCGGCGACGCCGCCGAGATTGGCGATGTTGATGGTGTAGGAAAACACGAAGCGGTTGCCCGATTCGTCGGACTGATCCGGCAGGTAATTCACCTGCGTCTGGATGATGAAGCCATGAGGGTCATTTTTTTCCATGCACTGCATTTGAACCGATTTTTTCCCAACCCGCAAGAAAAAAACTTGTAGAAAAAAACTTGCAGGTGCGAATTCGTTCGCACCCACAAACCCGCCAGCCGCTTGTTTCAGGTCCGAGCCCTCAGACCGGCTCATAAAAACAAATCCGGTTGCGCCCGCCCGCCTTGGCTTTATACATGGCGATATCCGCCCACCTGAGGATATTTTCCCGGTCGGATTCCTGGTTGACGAACAAAACGATCCCGATGCTGGAAGTGCAGCGGTGCTCGACTACGGTTTCGCCGTCTTCCGCCTGCAAGAGTTCCAGGCGGTAGGGTTCGGCCAGCGCGGCGCGGATTTTTTCCGCCACGCCGTTGGCCTGCATGGCGGAAACCGCTTTGTCGGCATCCAGATCTTTCAGCATCACCACGAATTCGTCGCCGCCAAACCGCGCGACGGTGTCTTCTTCCCGCACGCAATGCGAAATGCGCTGCGCCGCCTCGATCAGCAGCAAATCCCCGACATCGTGGCCATGCTCATCATTGAGGGGCTTGAAATTATCCAGATCCAGGAACATCAGCGCGCCATAGCGGCCGCTGCGCTTGCCGACCACCAAGGTCTGGCCCAGGCGGTCGATCAGCAGGCGGCGGTTCGGCAATTGCGTCAGCGGGTCGTAGAACGCCAGGTTCTTCAAGTGTTCTTCGCTGGTTTTGCGCGCGGTAATATCTCCCTTCACCGCCACAAAATGGGTGATTTCGCCATCCTTGCCGCGTATCGGCGTGATGGTCGTTTCATCGTGGTACAGCGTGCCGTCCTTGCGGCGGTTGACCAATTCGCCATGCCATACATGCCCGGAGAGAATGGTCTGCCACAGCGCTTCGTAGAACTGCCGGTCATGATGGCCGGACTTGCTCAGGCTCCCGCAATGGTGCCCGATGGCTTCCTCGACCTCATAGCCCGTCAGGCGGGCGAACGCCTGGTTCGCCCAGATGATGCGCGCCTGCCGGTCGGTGATCACAATCGCGTTGGCGGCGACATTGAGCGCGGCGTCATGCAGGCGCAAAACCTCGGCGGTGCGCGTGCGCTCGATGACCAGGGCGATCAGCGCGGCATATTCCTCGATCAGCGCGATCTCGCCGGGCTGCGGGGTGGCGGGATGATGGCGGTAAATGGCGAAGGTGCCCAGCACGCGGCCGTCATTATCCTTGATCGGCTGCGACCAGCAGGATTGCAGATCCGCCTGCCGCGCGAGCTTTCGGTAATTTTCACACCAGGGGTGAGCCTGGATATTTTCGATGACGGCGCGCTCGCCGCGATATGCGGCCGTGCCGCAGCATCCCACCCCTTCGCCTATGGTGATGCCATCGACCGTCCGGTTGTAAAAATCCGGCAGGCTGGGAGCCGCGCCGTGCCGCAGATGCAGGCCGTCCCGATCGAGCAGCATGATGGAGCACAATGCACCGGGGTGATGCAATTCGACCAACTGCACCATCATTTTCAGGATGCCAGGCAACCCGGCGTTGTGGGTAATCATTTCGAGTACGGCATTTTGCTGTGTCAATTCGGCGCTGCGCTGCTTCAACTGCGCCTCGCTTTCGTGCAGCCGCTGCTCGTTTTCGGCGCGCCGCCGCAAATGGCCGGCCAGCATGTAGGCCAGCACTGCGGCCAGCAGGCACAATAATCCGCCCAGTGCGCGGATGATGCCGAGCGCCGGCGAACTGGCGCCCCACCCGGAACGCGGGTAGGCGGCGATCTCCCAGCTTCCGCCGGGCAAGGCGACCTGTTGCAGCACGGGTTCCGCGGTGAAAGCACCGGAGCTGCCATAAATGATCTCGCCGTCATGCCCGCGCCCGTCGCGCCCACGGATGGCAACAATCAGGTTTTTTTCGGTATCGGAAATGCCCGCCTCGCGCAGCAAGCTGTCGAACAGGATGGGCGTGCCTACCGCGCCGATAAAACGTTCCTTACCGGAAGCCGTATCCGCGTGGTACGCCGGGATGCGCACCACCACCGCCTCGCCGCCCTCCACCAGCTTCAGCGGGCCGGCGACCATGGGCCGATGTGTGTCCATCATGTTCCGGTAGGCAGGCCACTGCCCGGGCAGCCCGCGAATATCCAGCCCGACAAGTTTTTCGTTGCCCTTGCGCGGATAAACGCAACAGATGACCGTATCGCGGAACAGGGCGATATTGAGAATCCCCGGGCTGGACGTCCTGGCTTGTTCCGCCAGGATGGAAAATTCGTCTTCGGGCAAATCGGGATGCGCGGCATAGACCACAGCGATTGCGCGCGTGGTCGACACCGGCGTGCTGATCGCCGCCTCCAGCCGGGCGCGCAGCACGGAGGCGCGTTCCAGAACATAAAGGCGCTGGTTTTGCATGGCCTGTTTGCGCTCGAAGGTGTCGATCGTCAGCATGACGGCCAATACAATCAACGCCGCAGCAAGTGCGGACAACCTGGGGCTTGGTATGCGATGGAGTTCGAGGGCCTGCCCTGTTAATTTCATCAAAAGTTCTCGTTTCCGCGCCATTCTCGGGGGCGCTTGACTCCATGGAGGCATGGACGCCTGACACTAGTCCATAGCCTTCAGGATGTATATAGACCGAAATGCATATATAAATTGGCCTATCCTGTGTAGGAATTCGGCTATACGGCATGTAGGAAAAAGCCTTACATTACTTTGGCAATCATAATGCGTGCGCCGACTGTGAGCAAATACAATGCCGCGACGGGCGAACGGCGGATCAACCCCCGATTTATGCTAATCTTCGCGGGAATTTTTCAGGTACAGGCTTATGAACGATTATTTGAAACGCATCCTTAACGCGCGCGTCTACGACGTTGCGATCGAAAGCCCGCTGGAAGTGGCGCCCAACTTGTCCGCGCGCACCGGCAATACGGTGTTGCTCAAGCGCGAGGACATGCAGCCGGTGTTCTCCTTCAAGCTGCGCGGCGCCTACAACAAAATGGCGCAACTCACGCCGGAGCAGTTGAAGCGCGGCGTCATCGCCGCCTCGGCGGGCAACCACGCGCAGGGCGTGGCGCTGTCGGCGCAGAGACTGGGCTGCAAGGCCATCATCGTGATGCCCGCCACCACGCCGCAAATCAAGCTGCAAGCGGTCGCGGGTCGCGGCGCCGAAGTGGTGCTGCACGGCGATTCCTATTCCGACGCCTACGCCCACGCCTTGGTGCTGGAGAAAAAACACAAGCTCACCTTCGTCCACCCTTACGACGACCCCGATGTGATCGCCGGGCAAGGCACCATCGGCATGGAAATCCTGCGCCAGCACAACCAGCCGATCGAAGCCATTTTCTGCGCCATCGGCGGCGGCGGGCTGATCTCCGGCGTGGCGGCCTACGTCAAGCAGGTGCGTCCGGAAATCAAAATCATCGGCGTGCAGCCGGTAGATTCCGACGCCATGCACCGCTCGCTCAAGGAGAAGAAACGCGCGGTGTTGGAACATGTCGGTTTATTCGCCGACGGCGTGGCGGTCAAGCAGGTCGGCGAGGAAACCTTCCGCCTGTGCCGCAAACTGGTGGACGAAGTCATCCTGGTGGATACCGACGCCACCTGCGCCGCGATCAAGGACGTGTTCGAAGACACCCGCTCAATCCTCGAACCGGCGGGCGCGCTCGCCATCGCCGGCGCCAAACTGTATGCGGCGCGCGAAAAACTCAAGGGCAAAACGCTGGTGGCCGTCGCCAGCGGCGCGAACATGAATTTCGACCGCCTGCGCTTCGTCTCCGAGAGCGCCGAAATCGGCGAAAAGCGCGAGGCGATATTGGCCGTCACGATCCCCGAAACACCGGGCAGCTTCCGCGAATTCTGCGCCCAGCTCGGACAGCGCAACATCACCGAATTCAACTACCGCTACGCCGACTCGAAAGAGGCGCACGTGTTCGTCGGCGTGCAGGTGCGCGACCAGAGCGAGACCGCCAAACTAGTCGCCGCGCTGAAAAAACACAAACTGCGCACGCTGGATTTCACCGACAACGAAATGGCCAAACTGCACGTGCGCCACTTGGTCGGCGGCCACGCCCCCGGCGTAACAGACGAAATCCTGTTCCGCTTCGAATTCCCCGAACGCCCCGGCGCGCTGATGAATTTCCTCAACAGCATGAACCACAACTGGAACATCAGCCTGTTCCACTACCGCAACCACGGCGCGGATTACGGTCGCGTGCTGGTCGGGATGCAAGTGCCGCACCACGACAAAGAAGCGCTGCGCGAGTTTCTCGATACGCTCGGCTACCGTTACTGGGATGAGAGTGATAACCCGGCGTATAGGTTATTTCTTGGCTAGGATTCGTGCGCCGCATTGCAATGAGTTCATTTGGCTACATGGCATGATGGAGCATTCGTAATGATCTCAAAAAATACACCAACCATAGGTGATCAACCCTTCGAGGAATTGAAGCAATCCAATGAATTTGACGCGGAATATTGGAGCGCGCGCGATCTGCAACCGTTGCTGGGTTATACCCAGTGGCGACGCTTTGAAGATGCCATCAAGCGCGCGATAACTTCTTGTGAGAAATCGGAAAATAACCCGGAGCATCATTTTGCCGGCGCCAGCAAAACGATCGGGGTAGGCAAGGGAGGAGCGCGCGAAGTTGACGACGACCAGCTTTCCCGTGATGATCTCAGATTTGCACGGCATCTTGCGCGCATCTGGTGCTTCCTTTATACTTTACTCCAACAACACCCCCCACGCCTCTCCACGATGCGCACCAGGGGGGTTACTTTTTCCGGCGTTGTTTTTCATTCAAAGCCACCCGCTAAGCCTCTTGACGATACACGCTTTGGTGGTCTTCTCATGGCTGGAGTCTGCCCGTGACCCAGTTCCACAAACCGGCGCTCACTACCGATCAGCAGATTGAGCTGCTCACCCGTCGCGGTATGCATATTGCCGACTGCGAGCGTGCGCAGCATTATCTGACCCACATCAACTACTACCGGCTGCGCGCTTACTGGCTGCCGTTTGAAATTGCATCGTCCAACGATAACGACCACGCTTTTCAGCTTGGAACTGATTTTGATACGGTGCTGGCCATCTACGATTTTGACCGCGAGCTGCGGCTGCTGTTGCTGGACGCCATCGAGCGCGTCGAAATCTCGCTACGCACCCGCTGGGCTAATGTGCTGGCATTGCGCTACGGCCCGTTCGCCCACGAAGATTCGGCACACTTTTACAAACCGCACATCTGGCAGCAGTGCAAAGATGAACTGGCCAAGGAATATGCACGCAGCCGTGAAACCTTTGCCGAGCACTACCGCACCCGGTACGACCACCTGAACAGCCCGCCTATCTGGGTTGCCGCCGAATTGATGTCTCTGGGCCACCTCTCGCGCTGGATGCAAAATCTGCGCATACCCAAAGACCGGCAGGCCATCGCAGACATCTATGGGTTGGACGAAAGAGTGCTGGTGTCTTTCGCGCACCACCTCACCATCGTCCGCAACCACTGCACTCATCACGGCAGAGTATGGAACCGCAAGCTCTCGCTCAAGATGCAGATTCCGGGCAAGAAAACCGCCGGACTGTCCGCCATGTTCAACCCGGCGGAGGACAGGCGGCTCTACAACACGCTCACCATGCTGGCTTTTCTGATGTCGTGCATCAGCCCGCAATCGAGCTGGCGTGATCGGCTTAAGTTCCTCATAGGTACGACACCACAAGTCAATCCGAAAGACATGGGCTTCCCGGCGGATTGGCAGCAGAGGGGAATTTGGTTGGAATGCGATGCGGGCGGACTGCTCGGTGAAGCAAACGCAGGCTCAGAAACCGAAGGAAAATAACCCATGCCGCTAAGCTGGAACGAAATCCGTAGCCGCGCCCACGAGTTTTCCAAACGCTGGGAACATGAAACATCGGAAGACGCTGAGGCCAAGCCATTCTGGACAGAGTTCTTCAACGTCTTCGGCATAGACCGCAAGCGCGTCGCCAGCTTCGAGGAGCCGGTCAAAAAACTCGGCGACAAACAAGGCCGCTTCGACAAGCTCAGGACAGGCTACATCGACCTGTTCTGGAAAGGCATGTTGCTGGTCGAGCACAAGTCGCGCGGCAAAGACTTGGACAAAGCCTACACCCAGGCGATCGACTATTTCCCCGGCATCAAGGAGCGCGACCTGCCGAAATACGTGCTGGTCTCCGACTTTGCCCGCTTCCGTTTGTACGATCTCGACGAGGGCACACAACAGGAATTCAAACTCGCCGACCTGCACAAGCGCATCAAGCATTTCGCCTTCATCGCGGGTTACCGCACACAAACCATCGCACCGCAGAACCCGGTCAACATCAAGGCCGCCGAGCGCATGGGAAAACTGCATGACGCGCTCAAGGCGGCGGGTTACGAAGGACACCCGCTCGAAGTGCTGCTGGTGCGCCTGCTGTTCTGCCTGTTCGCCGAAGACACCGGCATCTTCCAGCCTGCTGGCGCGTTCCGTGCCTGGATCGAGGAGCGCACCGCGCCCGATGGCTCCGATCTCGGGCCGCAGCTTGCGCAATTATTTCAGGTGCTCAACACGCCGGAAAACCGCCGCGCGAAAATGCTCGACGAACAGAGCGCCGCCTTTCCCTATATCAACGGAAAACTGTTCGAGGAAATGCTGCCCATCGCCTCGTTCGACCTCGCGATGCGCGAAGCGCTACTCGACTGCTGCGCGCTCGACTGGAGCGCCATCTCGCCCGCGATATTCGGCGCGCTGTTCCAGAGCATCATGGACGCCAAGGCGCGACGCAATATCGGCGCGCACTACACCAGCGAAGAAAATATTCTTAAACTCATCCAGCCGCTGTTTCTCGATGCGCTATGGGAAGAATTCAACCGCGTCAAAGGCAACAAGAGCAAACTGTTCGAGTTCCATAAGAAGCTGCGTACGCTGACCTTCTTCGACCCCGCCTGCGGCTGCGGCAACTTCCTGGTGATCGCCT
>SCPW01000343.1 GCA_004298605.1 Gallionella sp. | reverse complement strand
GGCTCGGTCAGCCCGTATGTGGGGTTGTTCGGCACGGTGTGGGGCATCATGAACGCGTTTCGCGGTCTGGCGAATGTCGGGCAGGCGACGCTGGCGCACGTAGCGCCCGGCATCGCCGAGGCGCTGGTGGCGACGGCGATGGGCTTGTTTGCGGCGATTCCGGCGGTGGTCGCCTATAACCGCTACGCGCACGACATCGACCGCCTGGCGACCCGCTTTGAAAGTTTCACCGAAGAATTTTCCAATATCCTGCAACGCCAGCCATGAGATCGAGCCGCCGCTCAAAAAACCGCCTGATGAACGAGATCAACGTCGTGCCTTACATCGACGTGATGCTGGTGCTGCTGGTGATTTTTATGGTGACCGCGCCGCTGATGAACCCCGGCCAGGTCGATCTGCCGCAGATCGGCAAATCGCTGGCGCCGCCGGTGGCGCCGCTGGAAGTCATCATCAAGAAAGATGCCACGTTGGCGCTGCGCGACCACGCCAAAGGCGACAAGGAAAGCCGCGTGTCGCGCAACGAGTTGATCGCGATATTGAAGGCCAGGCAGGGCGCGCAAGCGGAGCAGGCGGTGGTGATTTCCGCCGACAAGAGCGTGCGCTACGAAGAGGTCATCAATGTGATGGATGCGCTGCAACAGCAACAGATCAAGAAAATCGGGCTGTTGACGCAAGCCAGGGCGAAATGAATACGGCGGTCTATAACGAGCCTTACCGATTGCCTGCCGGTATACTGGCCGTGGCGGTGCATGGCGCGTTTTTTGCGCTGCTGTATTTTGGTTTTACCTGGCAAACGCAGCCGGTCGCAACGATGAGCGTGGAATTGTGGCAAAGCCTCCCGACAGCGGCGGTTGAGCCACCTCCTGCGCCCAAGATCGAGGAGGTCGTGCAGCCGGCACAACCGGAAGAGGTGGTTGTCAAGCCGGAGATTGTGCTGCCAGCCAAAAAGAAGATCGAGATCAAACCGGTTGCACCGAAACCTGTTGTGCCAAAACCCGAAGCACAAAAAACTGTTGCAACCAAGCCGGTGGAACGAAAACCGGACAGCAGCGCCGCCGACCAGCAAGCCGCCCGCGAACGTGCAGAACGTGCCGAACAAGCCGCAGCGGTTGGCCGCGTGGTGGATGAATATAAAGCTAAAATCCAGAGCAAGGTCAGGAGTTATATCGTGATGCCGCCGGATGTGGCAAAGGATGCGCGCGCCGAATTTTTAGTGACAGTGTTGCCGGGCGGCACGGTGCTGAATCCGAGACTGCTCAAATCTAGCGGCAACGCGGCTTACGATGATGCGGTGGAGCGCGCGATCCTGAAATCGCAGCCGTTGCCGCTGCCGCCGGACGCGGCGATGTTCAACCGTTTCCGCGAATTAAAACTGGGCTTCAAGCCGGCAGAATAAAAGGGGGATTTATGGTGTTGAATGTGTTGCGGGGCTTGATCGGATTGTTGTTGCTGGCGCAGGCCTCGATGGCAGGCGCGGTATTGAGCATCGAAATCATCGGCGCGGGAGAACATCAGATTCCGGTGGCCATCGTGCCGCTCGGCGGAGACGATAAACTGGCGCAATCCATCCATGAAGTGGTTGCAAGCGATTTGCAGCGCACCGGCCTGTTTCGCCTGGTTGATCCGGCGGGGAAATTGCCGCACGAGTTGGCCGAGGTCAGCTATCCCGATTGGCAGGTGCGCGGTGCGGAAGCCTTGGCGATAGGTACGGTTGCAGTTCAGGCAAACGGCCGTATCGAAGCGCGCTTCCGCCTGCTGGACGCAGTCAAGCAGACCGAACTGGTCGGCCAGGCGGTTTCGGCGGGCGAAGGGCAAGTGCGCGCCGTCGGCCACCGCATCGCGGATTTGATCTATGAAAAATTAACCGGCAATAAGGGCGTGTTCAGCACGCGCATCGTTTTTGTGAACCGCGAGGGGAAAAAATTTCGCCTGATCGTGGCCGATAGCGACGGCTACAACGAGCAAACCGTGCTCGCGCAAAATGAGCCGATCATGTCTCCCGCCTGGTCGCCGGACGGCAGCCATCTCGCTTACGTGAGCTTCGAAACCGGGCATGCCGCGGTGTATGTGCAATCGCTGTACACCAATTTGCGCCTGGTGCTGGCCAATTATCGCGGCAGCAACAGCGCGCCGGCCTGGTCGCCGGACGGCAGGCAATTGGCTGTCGTGCTGACGCGCGACGGCAGCTCGCAGATTTACCTGGTGCGCCCGGATGGCAGCGCTCTCCGCCGCATCACCTTCAGCGGCGCGATCGACACCGAGCCGAATTTTTCGCCGGATGGGCAATATCTTTTATTCACCTCGGACCGTGGCGGCAGCGCGCAGATTTATCGCATACCGGTGGAAGGCGGCGCGGCGCAGCGCATGACGTTTGGCGAGGGTTCCAATTTTTCGCCGCGCCATAGCCCCGATGGCAAAAGCTTCGTGTGTACGCATCTCGTCAACGGCAAATTTCACATTGCCGTGCAGGATTTTCAAACCGGACAGATGGCGGTTTTGACCGAAGGCGGGTGGGAGAAAAAACCCAGCTTTGCGTCCAACGGCAAGATCATCCTGTTCGCCAGCGAGGCGCGAGGCCGTGGTATATTAGCGACCGTTTCCAGCGATGGGCGCATCAAACAGCATATGTTTGCGCAAAGCGGCGATGCGCGCGAACCGGTGTGGGGGCCATAGGTTTTTATTTTTCAACCAAGGAGAAAATACCATGAAAAAAATAGTTGTCAGCATCATCCTGTTGAACCTGCTCGCTGCGTGCGCCAGCCAGAAGCCTCAGGAGCCCGCCGCGCCAGCGCCTGTTACGACCGCGCCCGCACCCGCACCTGCCGCACCACCCGCCGCTGCGGTTACCGCACCTGCGCCGGTAGCGCAGATTGCGGTTGATCCGTTAAACGACCCGTCCAGCATTCTGGCCAAGCGCAGCGTGTACTACCCGTTCGATGTGGCCGTGGTGCAGGATAACGACAAGCCGATCGTGCAAGCGCACGCCAAATATCTGAGCGAGCACGCCAACCGCAAAGTGCGCCTGGAAGGTAATTGCGACGAGCGCGGCAGCAACGAGTACAACCTCGGCCTGGGCCAGCGCCGCGCCGATGGCGTGAAGAAAATGCTGATGCTGGGCGGCGTCAAGGATGGGCAGCTTGATAGCGTGAGCTATGGCGAAGAAAAGCCCAGGGCAAGCGGGCACGATGAAGCATCCTGGTCGCAAAACCGCCGCACCGATTTGAACTACGCGAAATAAACTATGCTGGAACGGCGCGCCCTCATATTGCTGGTTTCGTGCTTCGCCGTCCCCGCGCAAGCGGGGTTGTTTTCGGACGACGAAGCGCGCAAACAAATCCAGCAAGTCGAGGGGCGCGTGCTGAAGCTGGAAGAACGTGTGCCCGTGCTGGAGGAACGTGTGCTGAAGCTGGAAGATGCCGCCAGGCAGCACACCAAATCCAGCATGGATTTACAAGGCCAGATCGAGGCACTGAACACCGAAATCCGCAAACTGCGCGGGCAGAATGAAGAGTTGGCGCACGGCCTGCAGGACGCCGAAAAACGCGAAAAGGATTTCTATGTGGATCTGGATACGCGCCTGCGCCACTTCGAATCTCTGGAGGAAGCGGCGGCGGCAGAAAAGGCAGCAAAAGCTGCCTTGCCCGTGGTGGTGGATACGGACGATCCCGCCGCAGAAAATCGCGCCTTCGAGACTGCCTACGGCCTGTTCAAGAGCGGAAACCATGCGGATGCGGTCAATGTTTTTCAGGCATTCATCAATAAACACCCCGAGTCGGCACACCTCCCCAACGCGCATTACTGGCTGGGCAATGCCCAGTTCGAGCTGAAGGATTACAAGATCGCGCTGGGCACTTATCAGGGTTTGCTCAAGGCTTTTCCGGACACACCGAAAGCGGCGGAGGTATTGTTCAATATCGCCGGATGCCAGCAGGAACTGAAACAGAATGCGGAAGCGCGAAAAACACTCAAACAGCTCGTCGCAAAATATCCCGCCAGCGAAGCTGCCGCCAAAGCCAAAAAGCTGCTTACTACCGCCAGGTAGCGCCATGCCGCACGCCAACACGGAGGCGCAACTGCGCATCAGCGAAATTTTTTATTCCCTGCAGGGCGAGACTAGCCGCATCGGGTTGCCAACGGTGTTTATTCGTCTGACCGGATGCCCGCTGCGCTGTGTTTACTGCGATACGACCTACGCTTTTACGGGCGGCCGGAACATGAGCGTGGAAAATATCCTCCGGCAGGTTGCCGGATATACACCGCGCTATGTCACCGTCACCGGCGGTGAACCGCTGGCGCAAAAAAATTGCCTGCCCCTGCTGCGCGCCTTGTGTGACGCAGGCTACGAGGTTTCCATGGAAACCGGCGGCGCGCTGGATATCGGCGAAGTGGATGCCCGCGTGATGCGCGTGGTGGACATCAAAACCCCCGCGTCCGGCGAAGTTGAGAAAAATCGCTGGGAAAATCTGCCGCTGCTGGCACGGCATGACGAAATAAAATTCGTGCTGTGCGACGAGAACGATTACCGATGGGCAAAACAAATTCTGCAACAACATCGCCTGGCCGAAAAATGCGCGGTCCTGTTCTCGCCCGCGCACGGATCGTTGAATGCCACACAACTGGCAGAATGGGTATTGCGCGACCGCTTGCCGGTACGCATGCAAATCCAGTTACACAAGATTTTATGGGGCAGCGCACCCGGCCATTGATGATGAAAAACGGGCGCCAATAATGAAAAATGCCGTAATTCTGTTGTCGGGCGGACTCGATTCGGCAACCGTGCTGGCGATGGCGCGCGCGCAGGGTTTTACCTGCTACGCGCTGAGTGTGGATTACGGGCAGCGCCATCATGCCGAACTTGCCGCCGCGCAGCGCGTGGCGCAGGCTCTGGGCGCACGGGAATACCGGGTAATCAACATCGACCTGACCGGATTCGGCGGCTCCGCCCTCACCGACAACACGATCGCCGTACCGCAACACCCCACCGAGGGCATCCCGCCGACTTACGTTCCCGCGCGTAATACCATCATGTTGTCACTGGCTCTGGCCTGGGCCGAAGTGTTGCGGGCGCAGGACATTTTCATCGGCGTGAACGCGGTGGATTACTCCGGCTACCCCGATTGCCGCCCGGCCTATATCGAAGCCTTCGAACACATGGCCAACCTCGCCACCAAAGCGGCCGTCGAAGGCAGCCCTCTCACCGTACATGCGCCGCTGCTGCATTTATCCAAAGCGGAAATTATCCGCCGGGGAATACAGCTCGGCGTGGATTATGCGCAGACCGTCTCCTGCTACCAGGCCGACGCGCGGGGGCGCGCATGTGGCGTATGCGACTCATGCCGCCTGCGCCGCGCGGGGTTTTCCGCTGCCGGCGTGGATGACCCGACCCGGTATTAAACACAACCGGAGCGGCACATCGCGCGGCATGGCCGCACATACCTTGGCGCATGCGGTATTTTGCGTTGACAGGGTGGGCCAAATCCGTATAATTCGCGCTCTTTTGCGGAGGGGTCGTTAGCTCAGCCGGTAGAGCAGCGGACTTTTAATCCGTTGGTCGGCAGTTCGAATCTGCCACGACCCACCAGCTTGCAAAAGAGCCTCATGCAGTACCCCCGTTTATCCGTAATGCCGCTTTAGCTCAGTTGGTAGAGCAACCGCCTTGTAAGCGGTAGGTCGACAGTTCGAGTCCGTCAAGCGGCACCAATAAAATCAAGCCTTGCAGAGATGCAGGGCTTTTTCACGTCCGGCTATCTGGTGTTCGTGTAGGCGCAGTGTAGGATTTTCCGGGATGTGCAGCATCACATCACCACCCGCCACCACCAAAAGAAAAACCGCCGGGCTATCTCTAGCGGCGGCGGCTTCCATGTTGCCCTTAGGTCAGCTTGTTCCTTGCCTTCCTTTATGGAACTCAAAAATTCATGTGCTGCCCTCGTGCGTACACGCGATGCGTTGGGCGAAAATCTCTTTATGGTCTCTGATAATTGTTTCCGGTAATGGCCTTGTCGCCTGCCTCAATCAGCTTATCAATTACCCCGGCGATGCCGGTTGTCCAACCCAGCGGTCAAGTGCCGTTCAATCGCTGCCAGTGCTGGCTGTGCCGGTGCGTAGTCAATCCGGCGATGTTTGGCGCGGTAACGCTGTACCCGCAAGGTCACCATTGAAACGCTGTAAATACGGGATTTTTACCACATTGATGTGGTGCCGGGGGGGGGACTCGAACCCCCACATCCTCTCGGACACCGGATTTTGAGTCCGGCGCGTCTACCAGTTCCACCACCCCGGCCAAGCGGGGCGCATTATCCATGAATCAACCCGCCACATCAACTACAATCCCGCCTTTGTAAATTTTCATCGTTGCTCATGCGTACCGAAGAATTTAATTTTTGCCTGCCGGAGCACTTGATCGCGCAGCATCCGCCGGCACAGCGCGGCGCCAGCCGTTTGCTGCATGCGCATGGCGGCGCGCT
>SCPW01000041.1 GCA_004298605.1 Gallionella sp. | reverse complement strand
AGAGCAGGCGATTGCCGCGCAACTGCCGGTCAAGCCGCTGGAGCTGTATGGCAGCGATTTGTACGGCGACGCGCTGAAAACCGCATGGCGCAATCTGAATGAAGCGGGGCTGTCGGAATGCGCCGAACTCAAGCAAGCCAACATACTGGAAATCTCTGCCCCGGCAGAACATGGTGTGCTGGTGGCGAACCTGCCCTACGGCGAACGCATGGGCGAACTGGACGAACTGGCCGAACTGTATCCCAAGCTGGGCGATGCGCTGAAAAAGAAATTCGGCGGCTGGACGGCTTATTTATTCACCGCCGATAAAGCCATCCTGAAACTGATGCGCCTGTCGCCATCGAAGCGCACGCCATTATTCAACGGTGCGATTGAATGCAGATTGCTGGAATACAAAATTGTGTCGGGCAGCAATCGCAAGGGTGAATTGGCGAAGTAGCGCCAGGTAACACCTAAGGAATCTGCACTGCGTGAAATGGAAAATGACCTCGCCCGCGTTCGATCCATCGTCGCTTGGCCGTGGATCATTAAATCACTTGTAACTTAGAAATTGAATAAGACGCAATTTGGCCGATGTGCTGGATTCTATCACTGTTAACCGAACTCATTTTCTGCTAGCAGCCTGTCTACGGAGCTGCATTTTCCAGGGTTACTTTTTCGCGCCCATCGCCAGTGCGCGCAGCCTGCCTTGCTCCAGTTCAGCGGCATCCGGCTCGATCAGCCAGCCTTGCAGGTTGTCCAGCACCAGATCCGCCAGCGCGTGTATCCAGTCATCGCGGTCGTTGAGGCAAGGGATGTAGCGGTATTCGCCGCCGCCCGCGTGCTGGAAATCTTCCTTGCCTTCCTGCGCGATTTCTTCCAGTGTTTCCAGGCAGTCGGCGACGAAGCCGGGGCACACCACATCCAGCCGCCCGGTTTTTTGCTGGCCTAACTCCTTGAGCGTAGCGGTGGTATAGGGTTTGAGCCATTCCGCCTTGCCGAAGCGCGACTGGAAGCTGACCGTGTATTGCTCCGGCTTCAAGCCCAGTTCCTGCGCCAGCAGCCGGGCGGTTTTGTGGCATTCGCAGTGGTAGGGGTCGCCCTTGTCCAGCGTGTAGCGCGGCAGGCCGTGGAAGCTCATCAGCAGTTTTTCCGGGCGGCCATGCCTCATCCAGTAACCGTTGATATTCCCTGCCAGCGCCTTGATGTAACCGGGGTTGTCATGAAAATTTTTGATGGTGCGCAGCGCGGGTGCGTTGCGCATTTTTTGCAGTTCGCCGAACACGATGTCGCAAGCGGTGGCGGTGGTGCTGGAGGCATATTGCGGGTACATCGGCACGATCAGGATGCGCTGGCAGTTTTGCTCCTTGAGCTTGCGCAACACGCCGGGAATGGAAGGGCTGGCGTAGCGCATCGCGTAATCCACCACGAATGGCGCCCCGGTGCGCTGCCCCAGATAGCCTTGCAGCAGCGCGGCTTGTTTTTCCGTGTAAACGCGCAGCGGCGAACCTTCTTTCAGCCACACCGATGCGTATTTCGCGGCAGATTTCTTCGGGCGCGTGTTGAGGATGACGCCGTTGAGGATCAGCCACCAGAGCGCCTTGGGCATTTCCACCACGCGCGGATCGCCCAGAAATTCTTTCAGGTAGGCGCGCACGGCCTTTGGGGTCGGCGCATCGGGTGTGCCGAGGTTAATCAGCAGTACGCCAGTTCTGGCGGGCGTGCCGTGCGCGAAAGCGGGTTCGGGGTGGTAGGTCATATCGTCTTCAGCTTTGCGATAGCGCGTTGCCCAGCAACCTCGCGGTAATGTCCACGATAGGGATGACGCGCTCATAGTTCATACGTTTCGGGCCGACCACGGCGAGCGTGCCGATTACTTGACCATCAACGGAATAGGGCGCGGTGACCACGCTGCATTCGTCCAGCGGGGCCAGCCCGGATTCGTTGCCGACAAAAATGTGGATGCCTTGCCCTTTGCGGCTGGCTTCGAGCAGTTGCAGCAATTCGGTTTTTTGCTCAAATAAACCGAACAGGCCGCGCAAACGGTTCATGTCGTTGAAAAAGTCTTCCACATGCAGCAAGTTATGTTCGCCGCTGATGACGTAATCCTCGGATTTTTCGGTTTCCGCCGCATCGCCCGCCGCCAACGCCGCCACCATCAGCGCGCTTATATCGTTGTGCAGTTGATGCAGCTCGCCGCGCAACCGGTCGCGGATTTGCGAGAAACTGCAACCGATATAGTGCTGGTTGAGGAAATTGCCCGCCTCGGTGAGCTGCGACTGGAGATAATCGCGCTCCAGCAACAGCACCCGGTTTTCCACTTCGCCGTCCGGCATCACGATAATCAGCAGCACGCGCTTTTCGCCCAAGCGCAAAAATTCGATCTGGCGCACCGTAATCGCGCTGCGCTTTGCCGTGGCGACCACGCCGGTGAAGTGGGTCAGTTCCGAAAGCAGGTTCGAGGCCTGCGCGATCAGCCGCGACGGGTTGTCCGGCTGCAACTGGCGCACCATCTGCTGTACGCGCTCGCTGTCCAGCGGCTTGGTCACCAGCATGGTGTCGATGAACAGGCGGTACGCCAGGCCGGTCGGGATGCGCCCCGCCGAGGTATGCGGGCTACTGAGCAGACCGATATTTTCCAGGTCGGCCATCACATTGCGGATAGTCGCGGGGCTGACTTCCAGGCCGGAATACTGCTGTAGCGCGCGCGAGCCGACCGGCTGGCCGTCGCTGATATAGCGTTCCACCAGGGTTTTGAGCAGGATTTGTGCGCGTTCGTCGAGCATGGCGCGGGATTCTATCGTTCAAATTGTGGGGCTGCGCACTTTTGTGTAGCCCCTCTCAAATGCGGTGTTGATTTATAGCTTTATTTTCTCTGCCGTTTGTTTGGGGAATTTTTTAATCAGCCACTGCAAAACTTCGAGCTGATCTTGGGAGGTTGCGCGGCGGATATGGATTAACTCGCGAACACGGCGCGCCCACTCCGACTGATTGTCCCAGACAGCCCGCAATTCTTCAGAGTCCATGACGCGGCCAATGTTCGCCAGGAAGTGCGCACGGAGTTTTCCGCGCGCACCGCCTCTTTGAGTTTTTTCTTTGACCATCGCTACGCCCGTTTAAGTTTTGGCTTGGCGGCGGCATTCAATGCCGCTTGAATTTGAGTGCCGACAGCACGGGCAACGGGAGGAGGAAACGCATTGCCGATTTGGCGGTATGCGGCGGTTTTCTTGCCGCTGAATTGCCAATGATCGGGGAACCCTTGGATGCGTGCGGCCATGCGGACTGTCAGGCGCGGCATTCCGATAAAATCTTGCTCTGGAGCGGCATCGGCGATACCCATGCCGTCCACGCCAATGGATGCCCACGCTTTTTTTGCCCTGGTGGGGCCGAGGTCGGGGCCCCCATGTTTTTTACTGCCGCCAACCAGCGTGGGGGCTATATCGCAAGCCCTTTCGCGCCATGATATTGCACCGCGCCAGCCGTTTGCGGCGATGAGGTCAAAAAGCGCCTCGCCGACAGTTGGCGGAGGGGCGGTATGCGCTGAAGGCCACACAAAATATTCTGCGGCATTTTTCTTTAGCGCCACAAAAACGACGCGTGGGCGCAACTGGGGAACGCCGAAGTCGCTTGCGTTAAGCAAGCGCCATTCGGCGACATAGCCAAGTTTCTTTAAGTCGGCGATTATTTTTGCGCGGTATTCATCAAAGGCAGAATCAAGCAGCCCGCGCACATTTTCCAGCATGACAGCTTGGGGCTTGCACTCGGACACCAACCGGATCGCCTCGGGGAAGAGGTCGCGCTCATCTTCGTTGCCGTGCTGTTTGCCCGCCTGTGAAAAAGGCTGGCAAGGTACGCCGCCCGCCAGGAGTTCGATGCCCTTCCATTGTTCTGCCGAGTAATGGCGGAGGTCGCCTTCTGTGACATGCCAATGATCGCGGTTAAAGCGGAGGGTTTGGCAAGCCGCCGCTTCAATCTCTACGAGGCTGACATGCTCGAAGCCAGCCTGCTCCAGCCCGAGCGCTTGGCCGCCAGCGCCGGCGCAAATCTCGATTGAATTTAGCGGCATAAATCCGTGCCTTTGATGTATGAGCCGCCGATTTTACAGCGCATCGGCTATTCGATAAAGTATTGTTTCATGCGCTGCACCGAGCAAATCCAACATTGCGTAGCAGTTTGTGTTGACATGCCCCGGAGCGAAAACTACATTGCGTTTCCCATTTTGCAATGCCCGATACCAGCCATGAAGCAGGCCATTTTATTTTTCATCCTGACCGTAACGCTCGCCGCTTGCGACAAGGAAACTGCGCCACCCGCCAAAGCCGAGCACCCCGTGTTGACGCACATAGTGGGCACGCTGGCAGGCGATACCGGCAATGTCTACAGCGGAGAAATTCGCGCGCGGCATGAGGCTGCATTAAGTTTTCGCACCGGCGGCAAGATCATCGAACGTCTGGTCGACGCGGGCGCGGCGGTGAAGGCCGGGCAGGTATTGGCGAGGCTCGATCCCGCAGATGCGGGTTTGCAGGTGAGCGCGGCGGAGGCGCAATACCGGTTGGTCGAGGCGGAGGTGAAACGTTACCGCGAGTTGCGCGGCAAAGGGTTTGCCAGCCAGTCCGCGCTGGATGAGAAGGAAGCCGCGTTCAAAGCCGCTGCCGCGCAAGCCGGGCTGGCGCGCAACCAGGCCGCCTACACCACGTTGCGCGCCGATCGCGCCGGCGTGGTTGCGGCAATCTTGGCGGAAGCGGGGCAGGTGGTGGGCGCCGGTCAGCCGGTGCTGCGCGTGGCGCAGGACGGCGAGCGCGAAGTGGCGGTAGCGATACCGGAGCAGCAGTTGGCCGATCTCAAAATTGGCGCTGCCGCAGAGGTGGAGCTTTTGGCGGACGGCGATGCCGGAGCACATTTGGCCGGGCGTTTGCGCGAACTGGCTCCGGTGGCGGATACCGCCAGCCGCACTTACCCGGCGCGGATCGCGTTGAGCGGCGCGGATGCGCGGGTGGCGTTGGGTATGACGGCGCAGGTGCGTTTCAAAAAAAATAGTGAGGGCAGCGGGTTGCTGGTGCCGCTCGCGGCAATTTTCCAGCAGGGCGACCAGGCGGCGGTATGGGTTGTGGCGGCGGATCATACGGTCAGCCTGCGCCCGGTGCAAGTAACCGCCTACCGCGATGATGGAGCGGTGATTGCCGGTGGTGTGGTGGCCGGAGAGCGCATTGTCAGCGCCGGGGTACACAAACTCGGTGCGGGCGAAAAAATACGCGTTATCGGGGATAGCGGCAAGGCGCGATGAAAGGGCCGAACCTTTCCGCGTGGTCGCTGGCGCACCAGCAAATGGTGCTGTATCTCATCGTTGTGCTGATGGCGGCGGGCGCGGTTTCCTATTTCAATCTCGGCCGCGCGGAAGACCCGGACTTCACTTTCAAGGTCATGGTGGTGCGCACCCTGTGGCCGGGAGCGACGGCGCTGGAGGTCGAGCGCGAGCTGACCGAGCGCATCGAAAAGAAATTGCAGGAAACGCCCTGGGCGGATGTGCTGAATTCGGCCTCCAAGCCGGGCGAGTCGCTGGTATTCGTCATTCTCAAGGATTACACGCCCAAGCCGGAAGTGCCGGAAGCCTGGCGGCAGGTGCGCAAGAAACTGGATGACATCCGCCACACCTTGCCGCAAGGCGTGCAAGGGCCGTTCCCCAACGATGAATTTGGCGATGTGCAAATCAATATCTTCGCGCTGACCGGGGATGGTTTCGACGTGGCCGCATTGCGCCGCTACGCGGAACGCATCGCGCTGGATTTGAAGCGTGTGCCGGATGTGAAACGCGTCGAGCTGATCGGCGTTCAGGAAGAGAAGATTTATATCGACGCGGTGCCTAACCGCATGGCTGGCCTGGGCATCACGCCGCAGCAAATAGCCGATGCGCTGCAAAAGCAGAATGCGGTGAGCCCTTCCGGTTTCGTCGAAACGGGCAGCGACCGTATCCGGCTGCGCGTCAGCGGCGGTTTCGATAGCATCGAACGGGTGCGCAACGCGGATTTGCTGGTGAACAGCCGGCACTTCCGCCTGGGCGATATCGCCAAAGTCAGCCGGGGGTTGGCCGACCCGCCCAGCCCGGCGATGCGCGTGGCCGGGCAACCCGCCATCGGCATCGGCATCGTCATGGACAAGGGCGGCAACGTCATCCGTCTGGGCGAAAACCTGAAGCTGGCGATGAAAAATATTGCTGCGGAACTTCCGGCAGGGGTGGACGTGCATGTGGTTGCCAACCAGCCGGAGGTGGTCAAAGGCTCGATTACACTGTTTGAACGCTCTTTGACCGAGGCGGTTCTGATCGTGCTGGCAGTGTCGTTTTTGAGCCTGGGCTGGCGCACCGGCACGGTGGTGGCGCTGTCCATCCCACTGGTGCTGGCGATCACGTTTTTCCTGATGAAAGTGTCAGGCATCGACCTGCAACGCATCTCGCTGGGCGCGCTGGTGATCGCGCTCGGCCTGCTGGTAGACGATGCCATCATCGCGGCGGAAATGATGGTGGTGAAAATGGAGCAGGGCTGGGACCGCTTCAAGGCCGCCACGTTTGTTTACACCTCGACCGCCTTTCCGATGCTCACCGGCACGCTGATTACCGCCGCCGCATTCACGCCGGTCGGCTTTTCCAAATCGGCGGCCAGCGAATACACCTTTTCGATTTTTGCGGTCGTCACGATCGCGCTGCTCGTGTCGTGGGCCGTCGCGGTGGTGTTCACGCCGTACATCGGCTACAGGCTGCTCGATCCGAAAAAGCTCGTTGCCAGGGCGCAAAAGCATGGCGGCGATGTATATGGAACGCCGTTTTACCGCCGTTTCCGCGCGGTGGTGGAGTGGTGCTTGCGCAATCGCTGGAAAGTTATTTTTGCGACGGCCATCATTTTTGCGCTGTCCATCGCAGCCTTCGGCAAGGGCGTGCAAAAACAGTTTTTCCCGGACGCCAGCCGGCTGGAATTGATGGTGGATGTGTGGCTGCCGCAAGGCGCGTCGCTCAAGGCGACCGAGCATGAGGTGAAACGCATCGAGCAACTGCTCGAGGGTGATGCGGCGGTCGCCTACTACTCTTCCTACGTCGGCAACGGCGCGCCGCGTTTTTTCCTGTCGCTCGACCAGCAATTGTTCAGCGATAACTTTGCGCAATTCGTTATCGTCACCAAAGGGTTGGCGGAACGCGAAGATATCAAGCGCCGCCTGGAGGCGAAATTCGCCGCCGCAGACGGCGGTTATCAGCATTTGCGCGTGCGTGTGGTGCGCCTGGAAAACGGCCCGCCGATCGGTTACCCGGTGCAGTTCCGCGTGATGGGCGAAGACGTGGCTGAGCTGCGCGAAATTTCCGGGCAAGTCGCGGCCCTGATGCGCGGCAACGCGCACCTGCAAAACGTCAATTTCGACTGGAACGAAAAAATCAAAAGCGTCCGCGTCGAAGTCGACCAGGACCGCGCGCGCCAGCTCGGCACTTCCAGCCAGGAAATCGCCCAGGCCTTGCAAGGCTGGTTGAACGGCGTGGCGCTCACGCAATACCGCGAGGGCGACCAGTTGATCGACGTGGTGTTCAGAGGACAAAGGGCGGAGGGCATGCTGGATCACTTACCCGATCTGGATATTCCGCTGGCGGGCGGGCGACATGTGCCGCTGGCGCAAGTCGCCACGCTGGTTCCGGTGCTGGAAGAAGGCTTGATCTGGCGGCGCAACCGCCTGCCCGCCATGACCGTCCGCGCCGACATGGCGGACAAAACGCAACCCGCAACGGTATCTGCGGAACTTGATGCGCAACTGGGCGCTTTGCGCGCAAAACTGCCCGGCGGTTACCGCATCGAAATGGGCGGCAGCATCGAAGAATCCGCCAAGGGTGAAACCGCGATCATGGCCGTGGTGCCGCTGATGCTGGTCGGTGTGATCACGCTGCTGATGATCCAGTTGCAAAGCATCAGCCGCACCGTCATCGTGCTGCTGACCGCGCCGCTCGGCCTGATCGGCGTCACGCTGGCATTGCTGGCGTTCCGGGTGCCGTTCGGTTTCGTCGCCAACCTCGGCTTCATCGCGCTGGCCGGAATGATTATGCGCAACTCGGTGATTTTGGTGGATCAAATCCGCCAGGACGAAGCGGAAGGCAAGACGCAATGGGAAGCCATCATCGGCTCCACCGTGCGCCGTTTCCGCCCGATCATGCTGACCGCCGCCGCGGCCATCCTGGCGATGATCCCGTTGACCCGCCAGGTGTTCTGGGGGCCGATGGCGGTATCCATCATGGGCGGGCTGGTCGTCGCCACGCTGCTCACCTGCCTGTTCCTGCCCGCGCTGTACGCGGCGTGGTTCAGGGTGAGGGAGGATTAGGGGAAACGCCATTGCGAAAAACTAGCAGCCTGTCGGACTTGAAGAATCGGAGCGCATCGGGTTTAGCAGGCAAGCCGCGTAGCGGCTACTCGCAAAATTCGGCTGGGCGAGGGCAGATTTTGCGAGCTTTCGCCTTGCGGCGAAATGCCTGCTTACCCCACTTGCCGGTTTTGCAGGGGCGCGCTCAAAAACCGGTGCTCTTGACATACCATTATTGATATATACATAATGCGGCATGTGGGAAATCGAAGAACACCGTCGCGTTGACAAACAGCTTTCTGGCTCCATCCCTACTGAGGTTCTGAAGCGTTACGAAAAATGGAAAGACATTGCCAGAGTCTCGGGGCCACCGGGATTGCGCCTCATCAAGGGGTTTCACGATGAGGCTCTGTCAGGTGAATGGAAAGGTCATCGTTCTTCCCGGCTAGGGCTCCAGTGGCGGGTGATTTACCGCGTTGTTGCCAATGTGTTGCTGATTCAAGTTGTTCAAGCTACCGCCCATGACTACAGGAGGCCATGATATGAAAGAGTTCCGCCCCGCAAAAAAACGGGTTGAAGTCTCGGTGGGAGAGTCTGTTCGCATTTTGCGCGAACTCCAGGAGTTGAGCCAAAGCCAGCTTTCCAAACTTACGGGTATCCCTCAAGCCACTATCTCAGCCATCGAAAACGGTAGGGTGAATTTGGGTGTCGAGCGCGCAAAGGTTTTTGCCCGTGCTCTTCAGTGCCATCCTGCCGTACTCGTGTTTCCCGGCTGGGAGGTTCCACTTGCGCGTGCGGCATAACCCTACGTTCGAGTGGGACTGTGCAAAAGCGCGCAGCCCCTTAGCCCCACGCTAGATATCCCCTTCATCCGTTTTCGAGAATAAGCCTCCTGCTTTGTCATCGCAGGGGCGATGTGGTTTAATCGCGCCCATGAAATTTCCCTTCCAGAATGTCGCGTTGATCGGTAAGCACAAGGCTCCGGAAATCGCCGGGCCGTTGTCGCGCCTGGCGGCGTTTCTGTCGTCCAGGGGCTTGAATGTGGTGGTGGACAGCCTGACTGCCGAGCAGCTCAAGGGCAGCCCTTATCCGGCGATGAGGCTGGATGAAATGGCGTGTGCGATGGATCTGGCCATCGTGATCGGCGGTGACGGCACCATGCTGAATATCGCGCGCACCCTGTCGCCGTACCATGTGCCGCTGGTCGGTGTGAACCAGGGGCGGCTCGGTTTTCTTACCGATCTCACACTGGATAATATGCAGGAAAGCATTGCGGCGATGCTGGACGGCAAGTTTGTTACCGAGCAGCGCCTGTTGTTATCGGCGCGCGTGTTGCGCAACGGTGTTGAAGTGTTCGGCGGGCTGGCTTTCAACGAGGTGGTGGTGCATCGCAGCAACATCAGCAGCATGATCGAGTTTGAGGTGCGCATTGATGGGGAGTATCTCTACAACCAGCGCGCCGATGGACTGATTGTCTCGACGCCTACCGGTTCCACCGCCTATGCGATGTCTGCGGGCGGGCCGATATTGCACCCCAGCCTCGATGTGCTCGAATTGGTGCCCATATGCCCGCACACGCTGAGCAACCGGCCCATCGTGGTGAAGAGTTCGTCGCTGCTGGAAATCCTGACGCACCGCACCGGCGATATTCGCGTGCGCTTCGACAGCCATACCAGCCACGATTTGCAGTTGCATGACAAGATTGCCGTCACACGTTATCCCGAGCCTGCCTGCCTGCTGCATCCGGTGGGGCACAGCTACTACCACACGCTGCGCGAGAAGCTGCTCTGGAACCAAACCCTCTAAATGTTGAAATTCCCGGATTAATGCTGAAATTCTTGGGTATCCGCGATTTTGTCATCGTCTCGTCGCTCGAGCTGGATTTCTCTTCCGGTTTCACCGCGCTGACCGGCGAGACCGGCGCGGGCAAGTCCATTCTGATTGACGCGCTGTCGCTGGCGCTCGGTGAACGCGGCGATGCGTCCATGGTGCGCAACGGCTGCGAGCGCGCCGAGATTGCCGCCGAGTTCGATATTGCCGCGTTGCCGCATTTTCAGGCCTGGCTGCGCGGGCAGGAGCTGGAAGGCGATGAGGGCGTGTGCCTGATGCGCCGCGTGTTGGATGCCGGAGGGCGTTCGCGCGGTTTCATCAACGGGCGCAGCGCGACCCTGCAACAATTGCGTGAAGCAGGGGAGCAGTTGCTCGACATTTACGGCCAGCATGCGCATCAATCGCTGTTGCGCCCGGATATGCAGCGCGCTTTGCTCGATGGGTATGCGGGCGTGGCGGCCGACGCGGAGAAAGTTGCAGACCTGTACCGCGATTGGCAGGCGTTGCGCCGTCGCCGCATCAACCTCGGCGAGAATGCCGGTGCGATGGCTGCCGAGCGCGAGCTGTTGCAGTTCCAGCGCGGCGAGCTGGAAGGGCTGGGTTTCAACGTGGCGGAGTGGGTTGCCTTGCAGGAGGACTAT
>SCPW01000342.1 GCA_004298605.1 Gallionella sp. | reverse complement strand
CCACCGATAGCGCAATCGCCGCCAGCATCTGGTTGGAGATGCCGAACAGCGGCCAGAGAATGTTGACGCCACCGTTCGGGTCGATCACGCCAATATACAGGAAATAGCCCCACGCGGCGACGATGATGCCGGACGTCAGCAGCACGGAAGGATACCAGGAAGTTTGTCCTAGTTTGGGCGAGAAGTTGCCGAGGAAGTCTTGCAGCATGAAGCGGCCGACCCGTGTGCCGGCATCCAGCGTGGTCAGGATGAATACCGCCTCGAACATGATCGCGAAGTGGTACCACATCGCCAGCATGCCCTGGCCGAACGCGCTGCCGAATATGCTCGCCATCCCCACCGCCAGCGAAGGCGCGCCGCCGGTACGGGCGAACAGGGTTTTCTCGCCCATTTCTTTCGCCAGCAAATTCATCTGCTCCACCGTCACCGGATAGCCCCAGGACGAAATCTTCGCCACCGCGTCAGCCGCTTCCTTGCCGACGATGCCCGCCGGGCTGTTGATCGCGAAGAACACGCCGGGGTCGAGCACCGTGGCGGCGATCATCGCCATGATTGCGACAAAGGATTCCAGCAGCATGCCGCCGTAGCCGATCATGCGGATGTCGCGCTCGTTGGCCAGCAATTTTGGCGTGGTGCCGGATGAAATCAGCGAATGGAAGCCGGACACCGCGCCGCACGCGATGGTGATGAACACGAACGGGAACAGCGTGCCGCCGAAAATCGGCCCGCTGCCGTCGATGAATTGGGTCAACGCCGGCATCTTGATTTCCGGTCGCATCAGCACGATGGCGAGCGCCAGCAACAGGATCGTGCCGAGCTTCATGAACGTGGAGAGATAGTCGCGCGGCGCCAGCAGCAGCCACACCGGCAGAATCGCGGCAAGGAAGCCGTAGCCGATCACGAACCACGCCAGCGTCAGCCCCTCGTGGTCGAACAGCGGGCGCAGCACTTCGTTGTGGTCGATCCAGCCGCCGCCCGCCACCGCAAGCAGCAGCAGGGCGATGCCGATCAGCGAGCCTTCCAGCACTCTGCCGGGACGGATATTGCGCATGTACAGGCCGACCAGCACCGCAATCGGAATCGTCGTGGCGACAGTGGAAGTCGCCCACGGGCTGTGTTTCATCGCGTTGACCACCACCAGCCCGAGCACCGCGATCAGGATCACCATAATCATCAGCGTACCGACCAGCGCCGCCATGCCGCCGATCGGGCCGAGCTCGTCGCGCGCCATCTGGCCCAGGCTGCGACCGTCGCGGCGGGTGGAAAAGAACATGATGGTCATGTCCTGCACGCAACCGCCCAGCACCGCGCCGACCAGAATCCACAAGGTGCCCGGCAGATAGCCGAATTGCGCCGCCAGCGTCGGCCCGATCAGCGGCCCCGGCCCGGCGATGGCGGCGAAGTGGTGGCCAAACACGACCCACCGGTTGGTGGGTACAAAATCGCGGCCATTGTCGAGCCGTTCGGCGGGCGTGGCGCGGGTTTCGTCCAGCATCAGTACCTTGGCCGCGATCCAGGCGCTGTAGAAGCGATAGGCGAGCGCATAGATGCACCCGGCTGCGGCAACAAACCAGATCGCGTTGATCGACTCGCCGCGATTGAGGGCGATGACGCTCACCGCAGCCGCGCCGAGAATCGCCACCGGAAACCAGATAATTCGCTGAAAAATTGTACTTTGCATTTCTCTTTCCCGGTGCTGCAACATATTAAAATCCCGGGAATTATAGGGTAAAACTCCATAACTTCGAGCGCCTCGCATGACATATACATGGCAGAATAGTAAGCTTCGCATCGCAGAAAATTCGGGGGAGAATAAAATATGTTTCAAGTGCGCATACACGGAAGGGGCGGGCAGGGGGTTGTGACGGCGGCGGAAATGCTGTCGGTCGCGGCGTTTGCGGAAGGGCGTTATGCCCAGGCGTTTCCCAGCTTTGGCTCGGAGCGGATGGGCGCGCCGGTGGTGGCGTTTTGCCGCATCGACGACAAGGAAATCCGCCTGCGCGAGCCGGTCATGGAGCCGGACGCCATCATCATTCAAGACCCGACCTTGCTGCACCAGATCGATGTGTTTGCCGGGCTGGAACAGGACGGCTATATCCTGCTCAACACCAACCGCAGCTTCGATGCGCTCGGCTTGAGCGACTATCTCAGCGACAGGCCGCCGGAGCGTCTCTGCACCTTGCCTGCGACCGAAATTGGCCTCAAACACATCGGTCGCCCGATCCCCAACGTGTCGTTGCTGGCGGGGTTTGCGGCGCTCTCCGGACTGATCCGGCTGGAGTCGGTCATCGAGGCGGTGACCAAAAAGCTTTCCGGCAAGATGATGGAGGGCAATATCGCCGCGGCAACGGAGGCTTACAATCTGATCAAGGCCAGAATGGAAGAGGTTAAACATGCTTAAACAAATCGAAGGTTCGCTCGCCGTCGCCGAAGCCGTGGCTTTGTGCCGCCCCGAGGTGATCTGCGCCTACCCGATCTCGCCGCAGACCCACATCGTCGAGGGCTTGGGGAAAATGGTCAAGGCGGGCAAGCTGGCGCCCTGCGAGTTTATCAATGTCGAATCGGAATTTGCCGCCATGTCGGTCGCCATCGGCGCATCCGCCGCCGGGGCGCGCGCCTATACCGCGACCGCATCGCAGGGGCTGTTGTTCATGGCGGAGGCGGTTTACAACGCCGCCGGGCTCGGGCTGCCTATCGTGATGACCATCGCCAACCGCGCCATCGGCGCGCCGATCAATATCTGGAACGACCATTCCGATGCATTGTCGCAGCGCGATTCTGGCTGGATACAGTTGTTCGCCGAGACCAACCAAGAGGCGCTGGATCTGCACATTCAGGCCTTCCGGCTGGCCGAGGAATTATCCATGCCGGTGATGGTGTGCATGGATGGTTTTATTTTGACCCACGCCTACGAGCGCGTGGATATGCCTACACAGCAGCAGGTCGATGCCTACCTGCCGCCATTTGACCCGCGTCAGGTGCTCGATCCTAAGGAGCCGGTGTCGATCGGCGCGATGGTAGGCCCGGAGGCCTTCATGGAAGTGCGCTATCTGGAGCATGCCAGACAGTTACAGGCGCTTGAACGCATCCCGCAGCTTGCCGTGCAATTCAAGGAAATTTTTGGTCGCGCCAGCGGCGGACTGACCCAGACTTATTGCGCCGATGACGCGGAAACCATGATCGTGGCGATGGGCTCGGTGCTGGGCACGATCAAGGACACAATCGACGAAATGCGCGCCGAAGGCCATAAAATCGGCGTGCTGGGCATCACCAGCTACCGGCCTTTCCCGCTGGCGCAGGTGCGCGAGGCGCTGATCCATGCCAAGCGTTTTGTGGTGCTGGAAAAGAGCCTGGCGGTTGGCATGGGTGGCATTCTCGCCACGGACGTGCGCATGGCTTTATCTGGCGCCGGATTGCACGGCTATACGGTGGTCGCCGGTCTCGGCGGTCGCGCGATTACCAAAAAGTCGCTGCACCAGCTATTCCGCCATGCTGTGAAGGATGAACTGGAGCCCATCACCTTCCTCGACCTGGATTGGAATGTGGTCAACAAACAGTTGGAGCGGGAACGGCAGAACCGCCACTCCGGTCCAATTGCCGAAAATATTCTGCATGATCTGGGCGTGGTCTCGGCGAAATTTGGATAAGGATTACCATGATTTACCAACCTTGTAGGTCGGGTTTCAACCCGACAGTCGGGCTGAAGCCCGACCTACCTCCAATGAATAATCTGCGATAAGGATTGTCATGAGCTATCAACCCGTAAAATTTTATCAAACCGGCACTTTTACTGTCGGCAACCGCTTGCTGGCACCCGTCGAACGCAGCGTCCAGCAGAGCGAGCGCCGCTCCAACTCGATCAATTCCGGCCACCGTGCCTGCCAGGGTTGCGGCGAAGCATTGGGGGCGCGCTATGCGATCGACGCGGCGATGGCGGCGTCCAATGGGCAACTGATCGCCGCCAATGCCACCGGCTGCCTGGAGGTGTTCTCCACCCCTTATCCCGAGTCTTCATGGCAAGTGCCGTGGATACACTCGCTGTTCGGCAATACTCCGGCGGTGGCGACCGGCATCGCGGCGGCGATGAAAGTCAAAGGCCGCAAAGAAGTGCGCGTCGTGGCGCAGGGCGGCGATGGCGGCACGGCGGACATCGGCTTCGGCTGCCTGTCCGGGATGTTCGAGCGCAACGACGATGTGCTGTACATCTGCTACGACAACCAGGGCTACATGAACACCGGCGTACAGCGTTCTTCGGCCACGCCACCGGCGGCGCGCACCGCGACGACCATGCCGGTCGGACCCGAGCCGGGCAACGTGTTCGGCCAGGGGAAAAACCTGCCGGAAATCGCCATGGCGCACGGTATCCCCTATGTCGCCACGGCGACCGTGGCCGATCTGAGGGATCTCGAATACAAGGTAAAACGGGCGATGAACGTCCACGGCGCGCGCTACCTGCACATTTTTGTTCCTTGCCCGCTGGGCTGGGGTTCACAGTCGAACGATACGATCCGGCTGGCGCGGCTCGCCAAGGAAACCGGGCTGTTCCCGGTATTTGAGGCCAGACACGGCGAGGTGACCGGCGTGCTGAAAATTCGCCGCAAGCAAGCCGTGGAGGAATACCTGAAGCCGCAACGGCGTTTCGCGCATTTGTTCGGCAACGATCCGCATACCGAGGTGATCGCCAGAATCCAGGCCATCGCCGACCGGAATATCCGCAAATACAATTTACTCGACGAGGAGGGCTGATCATGCGCAAGCCTTTCGCCATTACCCTTATACCCGGCTCATCGCTGGCCAATCTGACCGGCACCTGGCGCACTTCGCGCCCCGTTTATCTGGATCGCCTGCCGCCCTGCAACAATGCCTGCCCCGCCGGAGAAAACATCCAAGGCTGGCTGTTTCACGCCGAATCGGGCGATTACGAAGCCGCCTGGCGCGAGCTGGTGAAGGACAACCCGCTCCCCGCCGTGATGGGGCGCGTCTGCTACCACCCCTGCGAAAGCAGTTGCAACCGCAAGCAGATTGATGCGCCGGTCGGCATCAACTCGGTAGAACGTTTTTTGGGCGATGAAGCGATCAAACGCGGCTGGCAGTTTGACGCGCCCGCCGCAGCAACGGGCAAGCGCGTGCTGGTGGTCGGCGCCGGCCCGTCCGGCTTATCTGCCGCCTACCATCTGGCGCGTATGGGGCACACTGTCGAGATCCACGAGGCCGGCCCGTTCGCGGGCGGCATGATGCGTTTCGGCATCCCGAAATACCGCCTGCCGCGCGAGGTGCTGGACGCCGAAGTGCAGCGCATCGTCAATCTCGGCGTCACGATCAGACTCAACAGCAAAGTCGATAATATCCTCGACACAATGAAACAAGGCCATTTCGATGCCACCTTCCTGGCGGTCGGGGCGCACATCGGCAAGCGCACCAACATCCATGCGGGCGCGGCGGCAAAAATTGTCGATGCCGTTTCCGTGCTGCGCTCGATGGAAGGCGAAGAGAAACCGATGCTGGGCCGCCGCGTGGTGGTTTACGGCGGCGGCAACACCGCGATCGACGTGGCGCGCACCGCCAAGCGCCTTGGTGCTTCCGAGGCGATCATCGTCTACCGCCGCACGCGGGAAAAAATGCCGGCGCATGATCTGGAGGTCGAAGAAGCGTTGCAGGAAGGCATCATGATCAAATGGCTTTCGACCATCAAGCGCGTCGATGATGAAGGCAAGCTCACCGTGGAGAAAATGGAGCTCGACGACAAGGGCATGCCGCAACCCACCGGCGAATTTGAAACGCTGGAATCCGATTCGTTGGTTCTGGCGCTCGGCCAGGATGTCGATTTATCGTTGCTGGAGGGCGTCCCCGGCCTGGAAGTCAATGACGGCACGGTGCAGGTCTCACCCAACATGATGACCGGCTACCCGGGCATTTTCGCCGGTGGCGACATGGTGCCTTCCGAGCGCACCGTCACGGTGGCGGTCGGGCACGGCAAAAAGGCCGCGCGCCACATCGACGCCTGGCTGCGCGGCGCGGTTTACCAACCCGCAGCCAAACACGAACTGGCCGATTTCAAAAATCTCAACACCTGGTATTACTCCGACGCACCCAAAACCGTGCGCCCGATGCTGGACGTGATCCGCCGCCAGAGCAGCTTCGACGAAGTGCAGGGCGGGCTGGATGAAACGAATGCCTTGTTCGAAGCGCGCCGCTGCCTGTCCTGCGGCAACTGCTTCGAGTGCGACAACTGCTACGGCGTCTGTCCCGACAATGCGGTAATCAAGCTGGGCGCGGGCAAGCGTTACGAATTCAACTACGACTACTGCAAAGGCTGCGGCATCTGCGTCACCGAATGCCCGAGCGGGTCGATCAAAATGGTACCGGAAGATATTTGATTCATGCATGAAATGTCGCTGGCCGAAAACGTGCTGCAAATTATCGAAGATGCGGCACGCGAGCAGGGGTTTATGCGGGTCAAAACAGTGTGGCTGGAAATCGGCCAATTGGCCTGCGTGGAAAAGGAATCCTTGCGTTTCTGCTTCGATGCTGTAACGCACGGCAGCATTGCCGAACAGGCACATCTGGAAATCATCGAAACAGCGGGGCAGGGACAGTGTGAAAAATGCGCCCGGAATTTCCCGCTCAGCGCGCTTTATGAGGTCTGCCCGGAATGCGGCGGAGCGCAGATTAAAATTACCGGTGGCAATGAAATGCGCGTCAAGGAGTTGGAGGTCGAATAAACAAGGGAGGCGTTGATCAGCGCCCGCGCCGACGACATCGTCGCCAAGTGGATCGATTTTTTTGTGCTGCATAAACCCATTACACCGGAGCGCATTACGGGGAGACTCAAATGACACCAGCCACCATCAATATGGTCACTGCCGAACAAGTTGAAGACTTTCGCATCCGCCTGCAATTTGATGATGGCACCGAGCAGACTGTGGACTTCAAACCTTTTCTTGCCCACGCCCTCCACCCCGATATTCGGGCATGGCTAGACCCTGCCCGTTTTGCGGCATTTCGTATCGAATACGGCGAATTGGTTTGGGGCGACTATGGCCTGTGCTTTCCTGTAATCGACTTGTACTGCAACCAGATCGAGCACCGCGCATCGCTTGAAGCGGTGGCTTGAGCAAACGGTCACATGAGGTATTTACTTTGCCAATACATTGGATAATTTGTCCGAAATCTATTTGATTTCTGTTTGGAATAAGAGACATCACCATGACAATCCTGTTTGAACCAACGCGATCCTACGTCTACAACGCGGCTCGTTACGAGCTGCTTCCGAAAATTGCGGAAATTGCTCGCGACTTTGGAGATGAACCATTTCTTCTTCGCGATATTACTAAACGGCTGTTGTCTGAGACATACACACAGGAGCAACTCGATACTCGCGTCAAGAAGGCCAAGTCTGATGCGACTGAGAAAATAAGCACAATTTTCGGATTCTATGTTCCGTTTCTTGCGGAGAACCTGCGCGTGTTCGAGAACGTTGGAGGCGGCCTTTTCAAGAATTATTCATTAGACGAAGAGCTTGCCGAAGCTGACGCAGTGGCTACTGACGTTATGTCGAATGACTCTGGCATTATCTACACGTATAGTTTTCCATCTATCATCAAAACCGGGGCTAAATTTCCCATCAAGGTAGGCCTTACCACCACCGGCGATGCCGATGCCAGAGTCGCGCAGCAGTGCAAGCAAACCTGCTGCTTCGAGTATCCGGTTATTCTCAAAACGTGGGAAGTTCAACGGGTTGCGGCAGTAGAAGACGCAATCCACTCAATCCTGGAAGCTCGTGGTTCCAAGCGCAAAGCACCTGGGGTTGAGTGGTTTGACACGACGGTTGCCGAGGTCGAGTCTATCCTCAGTTTCATTCAACAAACCGCGTAACTAGCAGCCTTGTGTCGAGAGCGTAAGCTGCGGCAGACACTATCCGTCAAACCAAGCCTGGACCAATACAAATAATATGTGTACTACTTGCGGTTGTGGCAGTGACAATACGCTGATTAACGGTGTAGCCCTATCGCGGCGGAGCCATAAGCGCCCTGCAAATCAGGACGGCGCTACGGCATCTGCCGAGCAACTCGTATTTCGCCCGCATCACCATCACGATCCTGCGCACGCCGACACAACGACTC
>SCPW01000341.1 GCA_004298605.1 Gallionella sp. | reverse complement strand
TGTCAATAAAAGCCGTCAATTGGGATTTCGACAAGGCGCCGACCTTGGTTGCCTCGATGTTGCCGTTCTTGAACAGCATCAGGGTAGGGATGCCGCGAATGCCGAATTTCTGCGGGGTTTGCTGGTTTTCGTCCACGTTCAGCTTGGCGATGCTCAGGCGCCCGGCATATTCCTTGGCGATCTCGTCGAGGATGGGCGCGATCATGCGGCAGGGGCCGCACCACTCGGCCCAGTAATCCACCAGCACGGGCAGGGGAGCCTGCAATACTTCGGTGTCAAAAGTGGCATCGGAAACGTAGTGTATATGTTCGCTCATTGTTGGGTCTCGCTCTGAATTAGGGTTGATTCGGAATGAACATGCGGGCAATTCGGGATGGGTCGCTGAATTTCATGCGGCATCCTAACCAAAAACGGCTGTGCTGTGAAGTATATTAAATCTTCTTCGCTCTGCTAAAATGCCGCGTCATTGATTATTGGAGTGTCGCCATGACTTATGTTGTTTCCGAATCTTGCATCAAGTGCAAATATACCGATTGTGTGGATGTCTGCCCGGTGGACTGTTTCCGCGAGGGGCCGAATTTTCTGGTGATCGACCCGGACGAATGCATCGATTGCACGCTGTGTGTGGCGGAATGCCCGGTGGAAGCGATTTATGCCGAAGATGATTTGCCGGAAGATCAGCGCCATTTCACCGAGCTGAACGCCGAACTGGCGAAGCTGTGGAAACCCATCGTCGAGAAGAAGGATGCGCTTGCCGATGCCGATGATTGGGGTAGTGTCAGGGATAAGCTGCGCCTCCTCGAACGGTAGGGGCGCGATTCATCGCGACCTTAACCTTTCTTGATCGGGTAGCCGGGCATATCCTTTCACGCCATGCGCAGGACTTGCCCGATCTGCGCGGGGCGACGGTATTATTGCCCAACTACCCTATCTCCAAACCGCTGGCGCAGGCATTGAGCGGAGCGGCAAATCTGCCCGCGCTGTTGTTGCCGCACATGATTACGCTCAACGATTGGGCGCAATCTGTTCCCCTCACTACTCCCATCCAACCCGACACGCAACGCATCGCCGCGCTATATCAGGTGCTGCGCGAGCGGCGCTGGTTTGCCGATGCCGATTTGTGGAGTTTGTCGCGCGAACTGCTGGGCTTGATGGATGATCTGACCCGCCACCATGTGGCCTTGCCGGAATCGGAAGCGGAGTTTGCCAGGCAGCTCGCGCAAGCCTACCAGGCGCGCAGCGGACAGGCATTGCAATTCGAGGCGCGCGTGGTGCATGAGCTGTGGTACGCGATGTCGTCCGGCGGCGAGCTGGATGGCGTGCGCGCCTACCAGCGGCGGCTGGCGCAGTTGGCGCAACGGGTGGATACGCCGCTGTATGTGTTGTTGACCGCCGATCTGCCCGCGCCGGAAGCGCGTTTTCTTGAGGCCTGCCGGGCGCGCGTTACCGTCACGGTTTTCGACCTGCGCGAGATGGTGGTTGATGCGCCGGGATGTACGTTGCTGGCGCGCGCGTTGCGGTGCGGTGCGGATAGCGCCGATTTGCGCAGCGAGGCCGCACTGCTGAAAACGTACCCTGATGCGGCATTAAACCGCCGCCTGCATCTATTTGCCGCACACGGATTGGAGCAGGAGGCGCAGGCCGCCGATGTGCAAATCCGCAACTGGCTGCTGGAAGGCAGGCAGTCCATCGCGGTGGTGGTGCAGGACAGGCTGGTGGCGCGTCGCGCCCGCGCCTTGCTGGAGCGGGCGCAAGTGCAGGTGCAGGACGAGACCGGCTGGACATTTGCCACGCTGTCGGTCAGCACGGTGCTGATGCGCTGGCTGGAAGCGGTGCAGAACAGTTTTTATTATCAGGACGTGCTCGACCTGTTCAAGTCGCCATTCCTGTTTGCCGATGCGCCCGCAGGAGAACGTAAGCGCGCTGCTTACCTGTTCGAGCAAATGGTGCGCAAGCATGGTGCGGTGGCGCATCTGGAAAATTTTCTCGACATCGCGCAACACGAATCACCCGATCTGATTCAACCCTTGGTGCGGCTGCGCCAGGCGTATCAGAGGATAGAAGACAGAGGACAGAAGACAGATGGGCGCCCTGGCGCGATGCGCGCCAGGACGCTGGCGGAGTGGCTGCATGCTCTGTATGACAGCCTCGATATTTTAGGCGTGATTAGAGGATTGTCGCAGGACGCGGCGGGGCAGCAGTTATTGCAGTTGCTCGCGCAATGGGCAGAGGAATTAAGCGGAGACAGCACGCGCTGCAACTTTGCCGAATGGCGGCGCTGGCTATCGCAGCAACTGGATTTGAACACCTTCCGCGATACGGCGGTGGAAAGCCCGGTGCTGTTCACCCATCTCGCCGCGACGCGCTGGCGCAGCTTCGATGCGGTGCTGCTGCTGGGCTGTGACGCAGGGCATCTGCCCGCACCGGCGAATGCCGGACAATGGTTCAACGATGCGGTGCGCGCCACCTTGGGCTTGCCGCTGAGCGGCGCGCGGCAGGCACAGGTGCGCGACGATCTGCTGGCATTGCTGGCGATCAACGATACCGTGCTGGTGACCTGGCAGGCCAGCAAGAATGGCGAACCGAATCTGCTCAGCCCCTATTTTGAGATGTTGCGCGCGCTGCATTTTCTGGCCTATGGCGACGATCTTTCTGCGAGTGGATTGGGCGAGCTGGTTGAATATGCGAAGGTGAGGGCTGCGGATGCAGATTGGGCAAAGCGCAGCATACCCAACGTAACCATGCCGTGCCCCGCTGTGCCGCCCGATTTAATCCCCCAACACATCTCGCCATCCGGCTATAACAGCCTGGTCGCATGCCCGTACCAGTTTTACGCGCGGCATATCCTGCGCCTCAACCCGCTGGACGAAGTGCGTGAAGAGTTGGACAAGCGCGACTATGGCACTTGGGTGCATGCCGTGCTGCAACGTTTCCACAACGAGTTTCCGCTGCTGTTAAACCGCGCGCGCGAACAGCTTGACGCCGCATTGCAAGACATCAGCCGGGAAGTATTTGCCGATGCGCTGGCGCACGACTATCTGGCGCAGGCCTGGCTGCTGCGCTGGCAGGCGCAGATTCCCGCCTATCTGGATTGGCAACTGGAAAACGAGCGGGCGGGCTGGCGATATGCCGGAGCCGAAGCACCTTTTGCGATCGAAGTGGCGGGCAACCTCATTTTGCGCGGGCGCATCGACCGCGTGGACAACCAGATGGCGCGCCCTGAAGTGCGTCGTGTGCTGGACTACAAAACGCAAACCATGTTGTCGCTTAAAAATAAATTGAAAGATGCCGGTGAAGATGTGCAACTGGCGTGCTACGCGTTTGACCGCGCCGCCGACGAAGCGGCATTTGTTGCGCTGGAAGCGGATAAGGTGGACGCAGTGCAACCGCCGCATGATATGGCTGATCTGGCGCGGCTGAATATTGAGCGGCTACAAAGGGTGTTTGAGCAAATGCGCAACGGCGTGGCTTTGCCGGCACACGGCACCGAAACGGCGTGCAAGTATTGCGAGATGAACGGGTTGTGCCGCCGCGATTATTGGCAGGAGCGCGCGCATGGATAACCACCGCGCGCTTGATCCGCAGCACAGCGTGGTGGTCGAGGCCTGCGCGGGCAGCGGCAAGACCTGGTTGCTGGTGTCGCGCATCGTGCGGCTGTTGCTGGATGGCGTGAAGCCGGGCGAGATTCTCGCCATTACCTTCACGCGCAAGGCCGCGCAGGAAATGCAGGCGCGCCTGCGCGACTGGTTGTACGATCTGGCCTCTAAAGATGATGGACATGTGCGCGAATTTTTGCGCCAGCGCGCCGTGGCGGAAGCCGACATCGGGCGTTTGCTGCCGCGCGCGCGCGGCCTGTACCAGCAATTTCTGCTGGCGCAGCCGGGCATCACCATCAGCACGTTTCATGGCTGGTTCATGCAAGTCCTGCAACGTGCGCCGCTCGACGCGGGCATGGCGGGCGGCATACAACTGGTCGAGCAGACTTCCGCATTGCGCCTGGAAGCGTGGCAGACGCTGCTCGACAAGCTGCACGGCAACGCAACACTGCCGGAAGCGCAGTCCATGTTGGCCTTATTCGCGGAATTTGGCTTGAGCAATACCAGACAACTACTGTTCGCCTTTCTTGCCAAGCGCAGCGAGTGGTGGGCGTACACCGCCGGGCAGCCCGATCCGCCGAGTTTCGCGCTGGAAAATTTGCGTGCCGAACTGGATGTGGAAATCGGCGTCGATCCGCTTGCGGTGTTGTTCGCCAAGGCACAATTTTCCGCTGATGTGCGGGCGTTTGCGGGCTTGTTGACTGCCAGCGCGGCGCAACAAGCCCGGGCGGAACGCTTGCTTGCACCACTCGATGGCACTTTGCCGGTAACACAGCGGTTTGCCGCATTGTGGGAGGAATTCTTCACGCAAAAAAACGAGCCGCGTTCGATCAAGGCGAACAAAGGGCAGGATGCCACCCAGTTAGGCGCGTGCCTGGAAATCGTGCGCGAACAATTACTGGCTGCGCACCACACAGTTCAGGCACAACGTATTTACCAAACCAACCGGAATGCATTGCGCTGCGGCGCGGCCTTGCTGGCCGCTTATCAGGAATTGAAGCAGCGCCAGCAAATGCTGGATTTCGGCGATCTGGAATGGCGCGTGCGCCAACTGCTCAACGACAGCGACCACGCCGAATACCTGCAATACAAGCTGGACAGCCGTTATCGCCACGTGTTGCTGGACGAGTTTCAGGACACCAACCCGTTGCAGTGGCAGATTTTGCAAGCATGGTTTGCGGCGGCTGCCGCGGTGCAAAGTACGCCCACGGTGTTTGTGGTGGGCGACCCCAAGCAATCCATTTACCGCTTCCGCCGTGCCGATGCGCGCCTATTCGGCGTGGTGCGCGAATTTTTGCAGCAACATTACAGCGCACACCACCTCACGCAAAATGTAACACGGCGCAATGCGCCCGCTGTGCTGGCTGCGGTGAACGGTGTATTTGAAAACCAGCCCGGGTTCGCCGATTTTGAAACGCACCACGCGCACCAGCAAAACTTGCCCGGCCATGTCGGAGTATTACCGCTGTGCGAGTTTGCGCCCTCGTCCGCAAGCCATGAGGAACAGGGCGAATTAAGGCTGCGCAACCCTCTCACCGAACCCTATCAAGACCGGGCGGAAAGCGCGCGCGAGCTTGAAGCGCAACAATTCGCCGAGAAAATTACGCAAATCGTCGGGCAATGGAATGTTCACGCCGAAGGCGGGACACGCCCCGCACAGTTCTCCGACATCATGGTGCTGGTGCGCCGCCGCACCCATCTCAAAGTGTACGAACACGCGCTGCGCGCGCGCCACATTCCCTACCTCACCTCGCGGCGCGGCGGTTTGCTGGATACGCTGGAAGCCGCGGATATTCAGGCATTGCTGGCGTTCCTGGTTACACCGTTTTCCGATCTGCAATTGGCGCATACGTTGCGCGCGCCGGTTTTTTCGTGCAGCGATGATGATTTGATTTTGCTGGCGCAAAATGAAGAGGGTGGAGGATGGTGGCCGCGCCTGCAACACGCCATCACGACAGGCGCTGCCTCGCCGCATCTGCAACGCGCGTATCGCTTGCTGCAAGGCTGGCTGAAACTCGCCGACAAACTGCCGGTGCATGATCTGCTCGACCGCATTTATTTCGAGGGCGATGTGCTGGACCGTTACGCGGCCGCCGCGCCCGATGCGATGCGCCCCGCCGTGCTGGCAAATTTGCAGGCGTTCATGGAAATTGCGCTGAATGTGGATGCAGGGCGCTATCCCAGTTTGCCGGGGTTTCTGCGCGAACTCGCCGAATTGCGTCACGCCGGCGATGGCGACGCGCCCGACGAAGGCAAAGTCAGCCAGGCAGGCAATGCGTTGCGCATCTACACCGTGCATGAGGCCAAAGGGCTGGAAGCGCCGATTGTCTGGCTGCTGGATACCAATCCCTCGCGCAAAAAAGAAGAGGGCTACGACGTGCTGCTGCACTGGCCGACGGGCGATGAGCGCCCCACACATTTTTCGTTGTATGGCGACAAAGCCAGCCGTGGCATAGTGCGTGAGCCTTATTTCGAACAGGATGCGCAACTGGCACAACGCGAGGATTTGAACCTGCTGTATGTCGCCATGACGCGCGCCAAGCAAGTGCTGCTGGCCAGCGGCAACGGCGAGATGGTCGAGAGCTCGTGGTATCAGCGTATCGCCAATTCGGAAGGTTTGGCGCAGAAAACAGAGGACAGCAGTATTGTTGCCGCTGTTCGGCAATCCATGAATAAAGCCATCGAGAAGCCGCACCCCCCGCAGTCTGTTGTAGATGAACGTCTCACCCAGCCGTTACCCGCCGGTTCGCGCAAAACCGCGCTGACCGACGTGCAGCACTATGGCACCTGGCTGCACGCGCTGATGCAACATCTCACGCCGCCCAACGAGAAAAATGACGCACAACGATTGCAACAGCAACTCGGCATACCCGCCGCGCACATGCCAGCCTTGTGGCAACAGGCGCAACGCCTGCTGGTCGCGCCGCAACTGCTGCGTTTCTTCGATGCGCGGCATTATCGTGCTGCCGGCAACGAAGTAGCCTATGTCAATGCGCGCGGCGAACTGCGCCGCATCGACCGGCTGGTGGAATTCGATGAAGAGGTGTGGGTGTTGGACTATAAGACCGGCGCAGATGCGGGTCCCGCGACCTATTCCGCACAGATGGAGGAATACCGCAGCGCGATGCAGGCTGTCTACCCGCGCAAAACGGTGCGCTGCGCCCTGATATCCGGCGACGGGCAATTGCTGGAAAGCTGACAAACAAGGCCGTGGTATTATTTTGCCGCACCGTGGGAACCAGGGCATGAAGTTGACGCCGCGCAATACATGAAAATCGGGCAGGATGTAGTATTTGCACGGGGTGCAAACCCGCGCTTACGTTAACCGATTTAAGGAGAAAACTATGGAACATACTTTACCCGCGTTGCCCTACCCCATGGACGCGCTGCAACCGCACATGTCCAAAGAGACCTTTGAATACCACTATGCCAAGCACCATCAGGCTTACGTCACCAATCTCAACAACCTGATCAAAGGCAGCGAATACGAAAACCTGGATCTGGAAGCCATTATCAAAAAAGCACCCGCTGGCGGCATTTACAACAATTCCGCGCAAGTCTGGAACCACAGTTTTTTCTGGAACTGCATGAAGCCCGATGGCGGCGGCGCACCGGGCGGCGCGCTGGCCGACGCGATCAACAAAAAGTGGGGCAGCTCAGACGAGTTCAAAAAAGCCTTCCAGGCTTCCGCAGTGGGCAATTTCGGCTCCGGCTGGACCTGGCTGGTGAAGAAGCCCGACGGCGGCCTGGACATCGCAAACATGGGCGCTGCCGGCACACCGCTGACCACCGGCGACAAAGCCTTGCTGTGCGTGGATGTGTGGGAGCACGCCTACTACATCGACTACCGCAACCTGCGCCCCAAGTATGTCGAAACCTTTCTCAACAATCTGGTGAATTGGGATTTTGCGGCGCGGAATTTCGCCTGAGTCCGCCCCGTCGCTTTTGGATTGTGGAGTATTCAAAAAAGATTTAAAACTCGAAGAAGTGCATTTCGGCTAACCGGTTTTTCGATACTATACGGCTTGTTCAGCCCGTCCCTCATTTGTGGATAGACAGGATGAGCGGACGGGCGGTCGCGTAGCTTGCTTGCCCATATCTCGAGCCAATTAAGGAGGTGCTATTTTGTCTTCATCGGATGATACAAAACCGGGAGCGGATGCCGGGGCAGAAGGTGTTGTGGAGCGGCGCAGGAACAATAATCTGCGCGTGGTTTTTGAAACTTCCTGCCGGATAACGGCGCCGTTTTTTGATCCCGCGCATGGTTGGGGGAATGCGTCGCTGACGATGTACGCCCGCCAGACATTGCGCGAGGCCCATCCGGATTTGACCCAGCAGGAGATCGCAATCCTGTTTTCTGCGGTGGAGCGTTTCCACAAGACCGGCCGGGACAAGTAAACCGGGTGCGTTCCTGCGCCGTCTGCTTGATTTCCAAAATGGCACGGCGGAAACGTTGGCCGGAATGGGTTGCGCGCGGCTGAAACGTGCGGTGCGTGGCAATTTGGCGCATCGTCAAGCAAAGGAACAATATGAAAAAAACCTGGTCAGGATTGCTTCTCGCGGCATTTACCCTGAGCGCATGCGCGACTGCCAACATTGGTTTCCCCGCCAATGCTGCCGGAAAAGCGGCTGATAAAACCATCGGAGGAATCTGGCAAACCCCGGAAGCTGGCATTGGATCGGCAAACAAACCCGCTGCGCCTGAAGCGGGCGCCATCGCTGCCGCACCGGATGCATTTGCCGTCGCCGATTTCGGAGTCAACACGCCGGGCGTGGGCGCCATCAGGCAAAAAATGCAGGCGCGCCACACGCAACTGTCCGGTCACTACGCCAGCGGAGCGGTGGGGCTGACGTCGGACGGCATGATCGGATTGCATGACGCCGGCGTCGTGCCGCCGGCGTCGCGCTATACTGTCGATGCGCTGGTGGCAGCCGAAAACCAGGACCGTAACGCGCTGTATGCCGAAATTGCCAAGGCCAACGGCCACCCGGAGTGGGAAGACGAAATCCGCAACACCTTCGCGCAACGTTGGATAGAGCGCGCCCGACCGGGTTGGTGGATGCAGGGCGGCGATGATTGGGAACAGAAATAGGCCGGGCTTCAGCCCGATGCCGCCACCGTGCCGGGCCGGTGCCCGGCCTGCAATTTTTCCGGCCCGTCCGGTTCAGGTTAGCCAATAAATGAATCCCACCCTCATATTCGACATCGAAACCATCCCCGATATTGCCGGGTTGCGCGCATTGCACGAGCTCGATGCGCGGATCAGTGACGCGGAAGTGGCGGAGATGGCATTCCATTTGCGCCGCCAGAAAACCGGCAGCGATTTTCTGCCGCATCACCTGCAACGCGTGGCGGCAATTTCCTGCGCCTTGCGCGAGGGCGATAACTTTCGCGTCTGGTCGCTGGGCGGGCTGGAGGAGGATGAAGGCTCCATCATCCAGCGTTTCTTCGACGGCATCGACAAATACACGCCGCAACTGGTGTCCTGGAACGGCGGCGGATTCGACTTGCCGGTGTTGCACTATCGCGGGCTGATCCACGGCGTGCAGTGCGCGCGTTACTGGGATATGGGCGAGGACGACAAAGAGTTCAAGTGGAACAACTACATCAGCCGCTACCACTCGCGCCATCTCGACCTGATGGATTTGCTGGCCATGTATACCGGGCGCGCCAACGCGCCGCTGGATGAACTCGCCAAACTGATCGGCTTCCCCGGCAAGCTGGGCATGGACGGCAGCAAAGTGTGGGAAGCCTACCAGCAAGGCAAGCTCGAAGAAATCCGCAACTACTGCGAGACCGATGTGGCGAATACTTATCTGGTATTCGCGCGCTTCCAGATGATGCGCGGCGTGTTGACGCGCGCACGCTATCAAAAGGAATGCGAGTTGGTGCGCGCCGAACTCGGCAAGCTCGATCAACCGCATTGGCGAGAGTTTTTGGCGGCTTGGCCAGAACAAAAAACCTGATGGTGTTGAATTTCTGGGCGCGATGAGAACCCACCCCCACCCCAACCCCCCTGAAGGGGAAGGGACGATTGCCCCCTCCCCTTCAGGGGGAGGGTTGGGGTGGGGATGGGTTTGCGCCCCTACAGACGTGGAACCGAATAAATGGCTACAGAAAACAGAGTAACAATCGAGTCGCTCGACCAGGAAGGGCGCGGTGTGACGCACTTTGACGGCAAAGTGATTTTTATCGAAGGCGCGCTGACCGGCGAGACAGTCAGTTATAGCTCCTATCGCAAGAAGCCCTCGTTCGAGCTGGCGCAAGTTACACAGATCCACAAATCCGCTTCGATGCGCGCAACACCAAAATGCAAACATTTCGGCGTGTGCGGCGGGTGCTCCATGCAGCATCTCGAAGCCGGCGCCCAAGTCGCGGTGAAGCAGCGCATCCTCGAAGACAGCCTGTGGCACATCGGCAAGGTCAAGGCGGAAACCATCCTGCCGCCGATCTACGGGCAGACTTGGGGCTACCGCCAGCGCGCGCGCCTGTCGGTGCGCCATGTGATAAAAAAGGGCAAGACGCTGGTCGGCTTTCACGAGAAGCGCAGCAGCTACGTCGCCGACATGCAGCACTGTGAAATCCTCGCGCCAAAAATCGCCGGGCTGATTCCGCCGCTGGCAGGGCTGATCGATGGCTTGTCAGTCCGTGAGCGTTTGCCGCAGATCGAAGTGGCGGTCGGCGAATTTGTCGATGTGCTGGTGCTGCGTGTGATGAGCCCGCTCTCGGCCAGCGATGAAGCGGCCCTGCGCGCTTTTGCCGGCCAGCATGAAATCCAGTTCTGGCTGCAAACCGGGGGGTTGGACACCGCCGCCCCGTTCCATCCGCCCAATGCGCCGCAGCTTTCCTACAGCCTGCCGGAATTCGGCATCACCATGCCGTTCGCGCCGACCGAATTTACCCAGGTAAACAGCGCGCTGAATCGCGTGATGGTCAGCCGCGCCATGCGCCTGCTCGACCCGCGACCCGGCGAGCGCATTGCCGATTTCTTCTGCGGCCTGGGCAACTTCACTCTGCCGGTTGCGCGCGGCGGCGCACAAGTGTTGGGTATTGAAGGCAGCGCGGCATTGGTCAAGCGCGCGCAGCAGAACGCCGCATTTAACGGCTTGTCCGCCAACACGCGGTTCATGGCGATGAACCTGTTCGAAACGACCGAAACGACGCTGGAGAAACTCGGCCCATTCGACAAATGGCTGATCGACCCGCCGCGCGACGGTGCGATGGAACTGGTGAAATCGCTGGGTGGCGGGCACGCGCCGCGCCGTATTGTCTATGTGAGCTGCAACCCCGCCACGCTGGCGCGCGATGCGCAGGTGCTGGTGCAGGTTCACGGATACACCCTGAAAGCGGCGGGGGTGATGAACATGTTCCCGCACACTTCGCATGTGGAATCGATAGCGGTGTTCGAACTGGCGTAGATGGGTGGCACGAGATGGCTAAGTAAATTGCTTTTGACAAACTGGCAGGCATTCCCGATAATGCGCGCCGTTTTTGATGTTTGTATCAAAACGGGTCGTTAGCTCAGCTGGTAGAGCAGTGGACTCTTAATCCATTGGTCGAAAGTTCGAATCTTTCACGGCCCACCAAATAAATCAAGGCTTGCAGCAATGCGGGCCTTTTTATTTGTGCGCCCGGCAGGGCGTGCTCACTGCCGGTTCCGCGCAGTTAAGGAAACGCTGAATAAATCCGTTCGCCCTGAGCCTGTCGAAGGGACAACCGCCCCGATCCTGTAGCGGGTTCGCGTCCTGCGGCAATAAACCGCATTGAAATCATCTGGTTGCCGGTGTGATGCGGATATCCACCGTCATGCCCAGTTTGAGAGGGGTCGCTTCGAGCAGTGCGATTTTCACCTGGATGATCTTGAGGCCGAGATTGACCGCCGGGTTGTTGGGTTTGATTTCGCGTTTTCCGACATACTGGGCAATTTCTTCGATGCGCCCCTTGTACACTTTGCCCGGATATGCGTAGGCTCTGATTTCCACCGGATCGCCGAGTTGCAGGCGCCCGGCATCGGTTTCATCCACTTCGGCGTTGATGCGCAACCGGGCGATATCGGCAATGACGACGATGGGTTTTTCCGGTATCACCACTTCGCCTGCGTCGAGATAACGTTCGATCAGGATGCCGCTGATCGGCGAGACCACGTTGGTTTTATCCAGCAGGGAGCGCACGTAGCGCACGTTGGTTTCGGCCTGTGCCACCTGCGCTTCGTGCAGCGCCAGTGTCTCGC
>SCPW01000340.1 GCA_004298605.1 Gallionella sp. | reverse complement strand
GGCCAAGCCGATCCCGTCGTATCAGGTTTACAAGGGCACGGTGTTCGATCTGGTGGATCAGGCGGTGGATTTCGTGATGTCCAAAATCAACCTTTGGGTGGGCACGCGCGAGGCTGGCGCTGCCGTGCCGGTGGCATACGAAATTCCCCGCGAGGTGGTGGCGGAGGCTATCGTCAATGCCGTGGCGCATCGCGATTACACCAGCAATGGCAGTGTGCAGGTGATGTTGTTCGCCGACCGGCTGGAGGTGTGGAACCCCGGCGCTTTGCCGCCTTCGCTGACACTGGAAAAGTTGCGCCATCCACATGGCTCTGTGCCGTTCAATCCGCAGTTGGCGGAGCCGCTTTACCTCACCAAGTACATCGAGCGCATGGGGACGGGCACGGGCGACATGATTCGCCGCTGCCGCGAAGTGGGGTTGCCGGAGCCGCAGTTCACGGTGTCGGATGGGTTTGTGACGACGATCTGGCGCAAGGCCGGACAAGCTGCCGCCTCGCAGCCAGAGTCGCAGCCAGAGTCGCAGCCAGAGTCGCAGCCAGAGTCGCAGCCAGAGTCGCAGCCAGAGTCGATAGAGTTGCGGGTGCTGAGATTGTTGACCAAAGAGCCTTTATCCAAATCCGCAATTTCCAGCGCGCTGGGGCAGAAAGAGATTTCCGGCCATCTGAATCAGGTCATACGGGTGTTGCTGAACGATCAAACCTTGGAATACACACTCCCCAATAAGCCCAATAGCCGTCTGCAACAATATCGGCTGACCGAAAAAGGGTGGTTGTTATTGGGTGTGTTGCAAAAAGGGAACCTGCCATAAACCGGACAAAGCGGGCATCGCCTGTTCCGGGACAATTGGCGCGCGACTGCGTCATCGAAGAAACCGAAGCCAGCCCACGACATTACCGTGTTACCCCCGAACAACGCCAAGGGAAAATTTTGCCCCCTGACTTTGGTATCATGCCGCCCCCGCGCAATATCGCTCCCATTCAATATCCCCAATGTTAAGCAAGCTCAATTCCGTGCAACGCGAAGCGGCAACTTACCTCGACGGCCCTTTGCTGGTGCTGGCCGGGGCGGGTAGCGGCAAGACGCGCGTGATTACCCACAAGATCGCTTATCTGGTCGAGCAGTGCGGTTACGCCCCGAGGAATATTGCCGCGATCACGTTTACCAACAAGGCGGCCAACGAGATGCGCGAGCGCGTCGGCGCGTTGTTGCAGGGCAAAAATACCAAAGGGCTGATCGTCAGCACCTTCCATTCGCTCGGCATGAATATTTTGCGCACCGAAGCGGGGTTGCTGGGCTACAAACCGCAGTTCTCGATTTTTGACAGCAGCGATGTCTGGAAGATTTTCGGCGAACTGGCCAACTCCGGCGACAAGCAGGAAATACGCGACTTGCAGACGCAAATCTCGAACTGGAAATCGGCTTTTATTTCACCCGTACAGGCTGCGCAGGCCGCCGAAAACGAAGAGGCAAAAGTTCATGCGCGCATTTATGCGCGCTACCAGGAAACGTTGCGCGCCTATCAGGCGGTGGATTTCGACGATTTGATCCATCTGCCGGTGGTGCTGTTTAACGAGCACCCGGAAGCCTTGATGCGCTGGCAACTGCGGCTGCACTACCTGCTGATCGACGAATATCAGGACACCAACGATTGCCAGTATCAACTGACCAAATTGCTGGCCGGCCACCGCGCCGCGTTCACCGCCGTGGGCGATGACGACCAGGCGATTTACGCCTGGCGCGGCGCGAGCATCGAAAATCTGCACAACCTGCGCAACGATTACCCCAAGCTGCGCGTGATCAAGCTGGAGCAGAATTACCGCTCTTCGCAGCGCATTCTGACTGTGGCCAATCATCTCATCAACCACAACACCAAGGTGTTCGAAAAACGTTTGTGGAGCGAGCACGGCATCGGCGACCCGGTGCGCATTTACGCCGCGCGCGACGATGAGCACGAGGCGGAAAGCGTGGTGATGAAGCTGATGGCGCACAAATTCGAGCACCGCACCCGCTATGCCGATTACGCGATCCTGTACCGCAGCAACCATTTGTCGCGCGCCTTTGAAGAGCAACTGCGCGCCCAGCGCGTGCCTTATACCGTGAGCGGCGGCACGTCATTTTTCGACCGCGCCGAAATCAAGGACATCACCGCCTATTTGCGGCTGATCGCCAACCCGGACGACGACCCGGCCTTTATCCGCGCCATCACCACGCCCAAACGCGGCATCGGCAACACCACGCTGGAAAAGCTCGGCAGCTATGCCGGGTCGCGCAAAATCAGCCTGTTCGAGGCGGCTTTCGAGGCGCGGATGACGGAGCAACTGCCCGCGCGCCAGCACGAAGATCTGATGCTGTTCTGCAATTTCATCAACCGCATCGGGGGCCGTGCCGACAAAGACCCGTGCGGCGAATTGCTCGATGAGCTATTGCGCGCGATCAACTACGAAACCTGGCTGTACGACTCGCACGAACCGCGCCAGGCCGAGGGCAAATGGAAGAATGTGCAGGACTTCGTCGCGTGGCTCAAGCGCAAGGCCGAAGCCGACGAAAAATCGCTGATCGCCATGGTGCAAACTATCGCGCTGATCAACATGCTGGAAGGCAAGGACCAGGAGCAGGACGCCGTGTCGCTGTCCACCCTGCACGCCGCCAAGGGGCTGGAATTCCCGCATGTGTTCATCATCGGCGCGGAGGAAGACATCCTGCCGTTCCGCGACAGCGACGAAAAACAGATCGAAGAAGAGCGCCGCCTGATGTACGTCGGCATCACCCGCGCCGAGCGCAGCCTGCAAATCAGCTATTGCAACCGCCGCAAACGCGGCAAGGATTGGCAGGCCTGCGAGCCGAGCCGTTTTCTGGGAGAAATGCCGGAAAACGAATTGGTTTATGCCGGAGGGCACAAGGAAGCCGCGCCGACTGTAACGCGCGACGAGGGCATGGATAAGCTGTCGAGACTGAAAGCGATGCTCAATAGGTAAGGGCGGTTCATAAGCGCGCCTCTCACATCGGAAAAGCCGCCGCTTGGCATTCCAAAACAAGCCGGGTACGATGCGCGATGCTGGGCCGCCGCAAATTCCGATACAAACATGATAGGGGGGGTAGAACCGTGGGAAAAATCATGAAGCGCAAGCAGTTATCCGTTCTGGTGTTGGCCGTTTGTTCGTCCGGTGCGGCTTGGGCCGACGAAGCCAGGCTCGCCGACATTTCTCCGGTAAAAACACTTCCGGCCGAATTAAAAAATTATTTCAACTGGTGGCAGCCCATGGTCGGGGCGAACACGGCCTATACGACGGGCGCGCGCGGCAAGGGGATCATCGTCGGCGTTATCGACACGGGGATCGACCTTAAAAATATGGAATTCAAGGGGCGTCTCGTGACGGGCTATAACGCGGTGTCGCCCTGGAAGACCCCGGCGGATGACAACGGCCACGGCACCCATGTCGCCGGTATCATCGGGGCCGCAGCCGATGGCTCCATGACGGTCGGCATTGCCCCGGACGTATCGCTGATGCCGGTCAAGGTGCTGAATTCGAGCGGCTCGGGCACGCAATCAGCGTTCAATGCGGGCGTGAATTATTCCGTCAAGGCGGGCGCGCGCATCCTCAACATGAGCCTCGGCGCCGGCGGCCCATTTGGGCAGTCAGGTATCCAGCAGGCAGTTTCCGCCGGCCAGCTCGTGGTCGCTGCGGCAGGCAATGACGGCGGCGCCAACCCCGGCTGGCCCGCACGCTATGCCAAGGAAAGCTGGGCTAAGAGCCAGGTCATCGCCGTCGGCGCGGTCGACTCGAGCAGCAAGATCGCTTCATTTTCCAACCGTGCCGGCGACACAAAAAACTTTTTTGTCGTGGCTCCCGGCGTCAAGATTGCGTCCACCTACCTGAACGGCCAGTACGTCTATATGTCCGGCACTTCGATGGCCACGCCGGTCGTGTCCGGCGTGGCCGCGGATATCTGGAGCCGCTGGATGTACCTGAAAGCAAATCAGGTATCCGGCATTATTTTCCAGACCGCGACCCACCTGGGAACCTCCGCCGCCGGCACGCCGGATGCGGTTTACGGCTGGGGGCTGGTGAACCTGACCAAGGCTTTGCAACCCGTGGGGGAAACCAGGGTGATCACATCCAAGGCTTCCTACGCGCTGGGATCCTCCGCGCTCACCACCAATTCCCTGGTCAAGAAAAATGCTTTCAATGGCCTTTCCCTGGATGCGACCGACGATTTTGGCCGCGCCTATTCATATGACGTGGGGTCGCTCGCCATCAAGCCGGAAATTTCCGATATTGATACCCTGTTCGCCGGTATGGACAAACAGATGTCCATGGTTGAGCACACTTCCCAAAATACCAGCATGACCCTGTCGTCGTACGGGGCGGCCACGGAAATGCAGAAACTGGGCGATCCGTTCCGTGCGCCGGAACCGGCGGGCGCCACGATGGCCGGTTTCAGTTTCATGCAGAAATTCGGCTGCCAGCAGGAAGAGTGCCGGGGTGAATATGCCTTCGGCGCCAACGGTTTTGCCGACCAGTACTTTGGGCTGTCGGCGGACTACAAGTATTTGCCGTTAAGCAACAGCTTCGCCAACCCCTATTTCCAGTTTGCCGGCACAGCCTCGCATCTGGCCATGGGGTATGGCTTGGGCGCGGGCTACAAACTGAAAATGGGCATGTTGGACGCCACCAGCCCGCTGGCCGCCCAGCCGATGCTGGCCTATTCCTCCGGCTCGAACGGGTGGGTGGGGGAAATCGAGAAAAAATTTGACGGTGCAACAATCCTGGCTACCGTGGGCGGGATCAGGGAAAGCCATTCCATGCTCGGCGCTTCGGGAACAGCGGCCTTCGGGATGGACGGCGCCGAAACCCGCTTTGTTTCCCTGTCCGGGTCTTACGGCTTGATTCCCGGAACATCGCTGCTGGCACAGGCATCAACGGGAACCACCAGCACTGCGGGCGGAGGCATTATCCTGAATTCGGAAGCAAAAACGCTGAGCTGGTCGCTCGGCCTGTTGCATCAGGATGCATGGAAAAAAGGCGACAAACTGGCGTTCTCCGTCGCGCAACCCATGAAAGTAACATCCGGCAACATGACCATGGCCCTGCCGACCGTCGACATGGCAAGCGGGCAGGGCGGGTTCAATTTAAGCAGTGTCAACCTGGCATCCGGGTATGTGGAAACCGATTTTGAGGTCGGCTATATGACGCAGCTCTCGAAGGCTTCTGTCTTGCGCTTCATCGCGGCATACAAACAAAACCACAACAATGATACCGGCAATGCAAAGGTCATCGCCGCACGTTACCAGGTGGCGTTTTAAACGCATGAATATTCACCTGGATGTCCGATGGCCACGCGTCCGGTTACCCGAACAGCTTTTGTATTGCGCCTACCGGTAGCCATAAGGTCAACGGTGCATCCGGGAATTCTTCAAACTCGTAGTGCTGTGTTGGTACGCACTGAAAAATACCCAGAAAACGTAGTGTCTGCGCACTGAAAATTACCCAGGTGATTAACCTCCTCCGTTCCAATCTTGGAACGGAGAAAATAAGGAGATGAACATCATAAATTTACTGGGTAAAGTAAGGCGTTCATATTATCGCGACAGGTTGACGCCATCGGAAATCGAGAGGCAAGAAGGCGTATCGCCGACACACGCTTTGCCGCGTCGATCTCGCATTACCTGTTCGATCCGGACTTCCGCAACGCCGCCTCCGACCGGGAGAAAGGCGTCGTGGAGAAGAACGCGCAAGACAGCCGGCGGCGTATCTGATGAAACAACTAGCCATTCGGCTAGCAGCCTGCCGGACTTGAAGAATCGAAGCGCATCGGATTTGCAGCCGATTTTCTTTAAGTCCGACAGGCTGCTAGGTAAAATTCAACGCGCAGGGCTGGGTAATTTTAAACGCGCACCAACAGTTCTGGCAAAAAGATGGAATAGCCGGGTTGGAAATATGATGAAGAATTTGTGACGCACCGCGTCACGAATTAAGTTAAAAAATGCAGGAAATAAACAATGAAAAAGAAAGA
>SCPW01000339.1 GCA_004298605.1 Gallionella sp. | reverse complement strand
GTTCGACCCGGACACGGGCGAGACGCGCATGATGCGCAGCAAGGAAGATGCGCACGACTACCGCTATTTTCCGGATCCCGACCTGTTGCCGCTCGAAATCCCGCCGCAATGGATCGAAGAAGTGCGCACCATACTGCCGGAACTGCCGCAGGCCAAGCGGGCGCGCTATGTGAATGAACTCGGCCTCTCTGCTTATGACGCCGGCATCCTCACCGCCTCGCGCGAGATGGCGGATTTTTTTGAGATTGCGTTAAACCCCTCCCGGCCTCCCCTTGTCAGTGGAGGAGCATCCACTCCCTCACCTGACAAGGGGAGGGCTGGTGAGGGGTTTAACGGAGCCGAAGCAAAACTCTGCGCGAACTGGTTGATCGGTGAGGTGAGCGCACAACTGAACCGCGACGGATTGGATATATCTCAATGCCCGATTACGCCGAAGCAGCTCGGCGGCATGTTGAAGCGCATCACCGATGGCACCATCTCAAACTCCGGCGCGAAAGAAGTGTTCCGCACGATGTGGTCCGAGGGCGGCGAGGCTGACGCGATCATCGAAGCCATGGGGCTAAAGCAAGTCTCCGACAGCGGTGCAATCGAAGCGTTGGTGGACGGGATCATCGCAGCCAACACCGATAAAGTTGCGGAGTATCGCAGCGGCAAGGACAAGCTGTTCGGCTTCTTCGTCGGCCTGGCGATGAAAGCCAGCAAGGGCAAGGCCAATCCGGTGCAATTGAACGAAGTGCTGAAGCGCAAGCTTGCCGGATAATTTTAAAAAACGCAGCAAGGCAAAACAAGGCGCGAAAGGATGAAAAAGCCGGGCGTCCACCCCGCTAGTCTTACTGTGTCACAAAACGCTGAAGGGCGCATTGCGGCGTTAAAATCGGGCTCAAAATGCTCATTTACTGTATGTAAACTCCGCTTTTTCGCCCGATTTTGCCTTGCACTGCATCCCTTGATCGCTTTGTGACACAGTAAGAGTAGGGGCGCGATTCATCGCGCCCTGATCTGTATCAGACACCGAAAAAGGGCGCGATGAATCGCGCCCCTACCTTTGAAACGGCATCAGATGCCCATGCACACCGTGTAGGCCAGCGCATCGTCAATTGCGCCGGCGCCGGTCAATGGGGATGCTGTCATCGGGATACCTGCCGCGGTCGCAACTCCGGCCATCATCGAGCCCGTGGCGGTGTTGCCGTCATCCATGGTGGTATCCAGTTGCTTGACAAATTTGCCGAGGATGCCGGACGAGCAAATGATGTAGGAGCCGCGTATAGCCACGGCCGGCGCCGACAGATCCTTGATCGGGGTTTTGGTGGTATCGGTCGTGCCGCTCTGGATGCCGATGGTGCCCCCCACCGTATTGGTGGGCATATAAGTCGCATCGGTTGTGGCGGTAGGCCCAGGCGCCAGGCCGGCAAGGCGCACATGCTGCCAGAAATTGACGGCCTCCGATAATGTTGCGGCAGGGTCATTCCAGTTGCCGTTTATAACACCGTTGCCATCGCCGTTGGTCGTGGCGGCAACGTGGTTGACCGCGGCCTTGTCATCCCCCGGCAGCGCCTTGAACTTGTCCTGATAGCCGTAGACGAACACCGGAATATTCTTGAAATCGGAGGCGAGATTCTTGACCTTCGCGCTGTTGATGAGCTCTTGCCCCTTGAGCACACCGCCGAGCAGCAGGCCGATAATCACCAGCACGATGGCAATTTCGATTAGGGTAAAGCCAGATTGATCGCGTTTCACTATGGTGCCCTCCAGTAGGGTTATTATGGACGCTACGCCTGATCTGCCGCAAGTGCCGTATCGACAATGTGCCGGTTTTTGTTTTACCCGCGCAAGGCGATGCCCGATTAAATCAGGCAATTAGATGCCAGGTCAAGTCCGGTATGCGGATATTCGGGTTGCCGCGTTAAATCCTATCCCAAAAATCGGGCCGCCGCAGCCCCGCATGATGCCCGTTGGTATCTTCAGGCGTTCATATCCCACCCGAATCCGGCATCAATAGGCCGAAATATATAGATATTCCGGCCTATATCCATTGCACGCAATAACGGGTAGCCTTCCAGGGTTCCAACGAATGCGCGATGCTCAACAGTTGCAGTTTTCTCGGGCGGGGATACGGTGGCAACACAAAAAGCAAACCCTTCAAAATATGCTGTACGGCATCAAGCTGTACAGCATCGCTCGCACCTCGCATTGCTTCCTCACGTGTAGCGCCACCTCCGACATGCTCCCCAGCACCCTGCTGATTTTTGATCTGGATGGTACACGCTTCGGCCTCGACGCCACGCTGGTGCGCGAATCGGTCTGGCTGCCGGAGCTGACGCCGGTCGAGGAAGCGCCGCCCCATATCGCCGGCATCTTCAGCCTGCGCGGCCAGATCGTTCCCGTCACCGATCTTCACCTGCGCTTCGGCCATCCGGCCCGGCCTTACTGCATCAGCGATCAGATCGTCGTGCTGGAGCTGGATCAATTGCTGATAGGCTTGATTGTCAGCGAGGTGCGAGAGGTGATCGAGGTTTCTCTTGACGCTATTAAACCCCCGCCAAAATTCGATGGTGAAGCACATGCGCACCTGGTTGAAGGAGAAGTGCGGGTGGGCGACGACATCGTGACGCTGCTGGATGTGAGA
>SCPW01000338.1 GCA_004298605.1 Gallionella sp. | reverse complement strand
ATGGCAGGCACCCGCTCGGCATCCACGCCGAATTGCTTGGGGCCGCCACCCATTTTCATACCGGAGGACTTCAGCTCGAAATCCGGGTTCACCCGCACTGTCGCTTTGGGGCGCAACCCCAAGGACGCGCCCACCCGGGCGAGGATTTCCATTTCCCGTTCCGATTCCAGGTTGACCACAATGCCTGCCGCTGCGGCTTGCCGCAATGCCCTCCCGGTCTTGCCGGGGCCTGCAAAACTGATTTTGCCGGGCGGCATCGGTGTGTCCAACACCACCTTCATTTCGCCTGCCGACGCCACGTCAAACCCATCCACCAGCCCGGCCAAATGCTGCACCACAGCCGGCATCGGGTTGGCCTTGATCGCATAATGCAGGTGGATGTCCGCCGGCAATGTGGCGCGCAATAGCTCAACGCGTCCGGAAATCAGGCGGCGGTCGTAAGCGTAAAAAGGCGTGCTGCCGACCTGTTCGGCAAGGCGGGTGAGCGGCATTCCGCCAATCTGCAGGCAGTTGTCCACTGCCGGAAATAATGGGGTGTGAAGGTGGCGGGCAGGGCTGTTCACGACGGATTCTCCTCGAACATTTCAGCCAGTTCACCGGCCAGTTTCTTGCGGTCGATCTTGCCATTCGGGTTGCGTGGCAACGCTTCATCCCGGGCGATAATCCGGGCGGGCACCATGAAAGCGGGCAGTTGCCGTTTGCATTCGTCCATGAGTTTTTCGCTCACTGATTCGTCTTTTTCAAACGTGTAAATCACCAGCACCACAGCCTGCCCCAGCACGGGGTGCGCCACGCCTACAGCCGCCACTTCCGTTACCAGTTCAGTGGCGTAAATGACTTCTTCCACCTCTGTGGGGCTCACCCTGTAGCCGGAGGTTTTGATCATCTCGTCGCGGCGACCGATAAAATACAGGAAGCCCTCATCATCCATTTTCACGGTATCGCCAGACCAGACCGCCATCTCGGTGATGGGCAGCCCTGACGGCTGGCCTGGTGCGGGCTTGTAACGCTCCGCCGTTTTTTCCGGGTCGTTCCAATAGCCGAGCGCCACATGCACACCGCGATGCACCAGCTCACCCGGTTCGCCCGGTGCGCAAGGCGTGCCGTCTTCCCGAACCACCATGATTTCGGCGTTGGGAATTGCTTTCCCCATCGAATCGGGGCGGCGGTCTACCTCGCCGGGCGGCAAATAGGTGGAGCGAAACGCTTCGGTCAGGCCATACATCAGATACGGCCTGGTTCGGGGTGATCTGGCGCGCAACGCGGCCAGCGTGCTGGTCGGCATCGCACCACCCGAATTGGTGATATAGCGCAAATGCTCATCGACCCCGGCAGGCCAATCCAGTTGCGCGAGCTGCACCCACAGCGGCGGCACGGCCGCCAGCCCGGTGATCTTTTCGCGCTCCACCGCGCGGATCACATCGCGCGGAAAAAGATAATTCATCAACACCGCGCACGCGCCGACGCGAAAAGCCGTGGTGAGCTGGCTCAACCCGTAATCGAAACTCAGCGGCAACACCGAAAGAATGCGGTCTTCCGGGCGATTCTCCAGATATTGCGACACGCTCTCCGCGCCCGCGGCGAGGTTGCGGTGGG
>SCPW01000337.1 GCA_004298605.1 Gallionella sp. | reverse complement strand
TGCCGGTCGGCGCGCTGGTGGTGCATCTCGGCGGCCCCGGCATGCTGATCGGCCTGGGCGGCGGCGCGGCGTCGAGCATGGACACCGGCGCGAACGCCGAGAACCTCGACTTCGATTCGGTGCAGCGCGGCAACCCCGAGATGCAGCGCCGCGCGCAGGAAGTGATCGACCGCTGCTGGCAACTGGGCGAGAACAATCCGATCCTGTCGATCCACGACGTCGGCGCGGGCGGCATGTCGAACGCGTTGCCGGAACTGGTGCACGGCGGCGGCAAGGGCGCGCGCTTTGAGCTGCGCAATATCCCGCTGGATGAGACCGGCATGTCACCGAAGCAGATCTGGTGCAACGAATCGCAGGAGCGCTATGTGCTGGCGATCGCGCCGGAGCGCCTGGAACAATTCCGTGCGCTGTGTGAGCGTGAGCGCTGCCCGTTCGCCGTGGTGGGCACCGCTATCGCCGACGACCGCATCACCGTGCACGACGGCGAATTCGATAACGACCCGGTGAACATGCCGCTGTCGGTGCTGCTCGGCAAGCCGCCGAAGATGACACGCAACGTGACGCGCGAAACGCCCCGGCTGACCTCATGCGATATCGGCAAGATCGGGTTGCGCGAGTCGGTCGAGCGCGTGCTGCGCCTGCCGTCGGTGGCGAACAAGACCTTCCTGATCAGCATCGGCGACCGCACCGTGGGCGGCATGACCGCGCGCGACCAGATGGTCGGCCCGTGGCAGGTGCCGGTGGCGGATGTCGCGGTCACGCTGATGGGCTTCAACACCCATCGCGGCGAGGCCTTCGCTATCGGCGAGCGCACCCCGCTGGCGCTGGTGAACGCACCCGCTTCGGGGCGCATGGCGGTAGGGGAAGCGCTCACCAACATCGCCGCCGCGCGCATCGAAAAGATCGGCGATATCAAACTGTCGGCGAACTGGATGGCGGCGGCAGGGCATCACGGCGAAGACGCCGCGCTGTTCGATACGGTGCGCGCGGTCGGCATGGAACTGTGTCCGCAGCTCGGCATCGGTATTCCGGTTGGCAAAGACTCCATGAGCATGAAGACGACGTGGATCGAAGCCCCGATAACTCCCTCCCCCCTCGCGGGGGAGGGTGGGGGAGGGGGGGCTGCTGGTGTTCGCAAGGAAGTCACCGCCCCCCTGTCGCTTATCATCTCCGCTTTCGCGCCGTGTCCGGATGCGCGCGGCACGCTCACGCCGCAACTCTCCGCTTATATGGACACCGCACTGCTGCTGATCGATCTGGGGCAGAGCAAGAATCGCATGGGGGGCTCGGCGCTGGCACAGGCATACAAGCAGGTCGGTGATGTTGCGCCGGACGTGGACGATGCGCTAGTGCTCAAGTCGTTTTTTGAATTGATACAGCACCTGAATGCCAAAGGCAAGCTGCTGGCCTATCACGACCGCTCCGACGGCGGCGCGTTTGTATCGTTGTGCGAGATGGCGTTCGCCTCGCATATCGGCCTCGATATCAGGCTCGACGAATTGCCCGGCGACACGTTGCGCGCATTGTTTAATGAAGAACTCGGCGCGGTGGTTCAGGTGCGTGACCGAGACGTGCCGCATATTCTGCAACTGGCGCGCGACGCCGGGTTGAAGAGCGTGCAGAAAATCGCCACGCTGAATAAGACCGGCATGATC
>SCPW01000336.1 GCA_004298605.1 Gallionella sp. | reverse complement strand
CACCAGTGCATCCAGCCATTCTTCTGCGCCAAGCGTGCGGTGCGCGTATTGTTCCCTGAAGATGTCTTCCCCCCTGCGCACGATTTCGGCAGGCTGCATGCCCAGTTTCTCCAGCAGTGCCCGCAGCTCTTCCTTGCCCGGCGGCGTTTCGAGATAATTCACGACTTCGGCGCTATAGCCGCGTCCGGCGATCAGGGCGCAGGTTGCCCGGCATTTGGAGCAATGCGGATTGTGGTAGATGCGTAGGGTGTTCATGGCGGTTTGGATGAAATGTGAATTTTCAGGGATGCCCCGGATAATCCGGGGTAAGCGAGTTTATGGTTTCACCGCAATGGGGATGAGTGCTTTGGGCAGGGGAAACACCACGTGCTCGACGATGCCATGCAACTCGGTGACGTGCTGCGCGCCGATTTGCCGCAACCGTTCGATCACCCCCTGCACCAGCACTTCCGGCGCGGACGCCCCCGCCGTGATGCCCACGCGCGCCTCGCCGGCAAACCACTCCGGCCGCAATTCGCCGGCATCGTTCACCAGATAGGCCGGTACGCCGACATTCGCGGCGACTTCGCGCAGGCGGTTGGAATTGGAGCTGTTCGGCGATCCCACCACGATCACCACATCGCATTGTTTGACCAGCATTTTCACCGCATCCTGGCGGTTTTGCGTGGCATAGCAGATGTCGTCTTTTTTCGGGCCGGTAATGGCGGGAAAACGCGCCCTGAGCGCGGCGACAACCATGCTGGCATCGTCCACCGACAACGTGGTTTGCGTGACGTAAGCGAGATTCCTCTCATCGTTCACCTCGATGCCGGCGACCTGTTCGGGCGATTCCACCAGATAGATGCCGCCCTCGCTTTGCCCCATCGTGCCTTCCACCTCGGGATGCCCGGCGTGGCCGATCATGACGATTTCCTTGCCCAGCCTGCGCAGCCGCAATACTTCGGTGTGTACCTTGGTAACCAGCGGGCAGGTCGCATCGAACACCGTCAGGCCGCGCGCTTCGGCTTCGTGGCGCACCGATTGCGGCACGCCGTGCGCGCTGAAAATCAGGATGCTGCCGCTTGGCACATCGGACAATTCTTCAACAAACACCGCGCCTTTCCGGCGCAAGCCGTCCACCACAAATTTGTTGTGTACCACTTCGTGGCGCACGTAAATCGGTGCGCCGTGCAGTTCCAGCGCGCGTTCGACTATGGTGATGGCGCGGTCCACACCGGCACAAAAACCGCGCGGATTGGCGAGCAGCAGTTGCATAAATCTCCTTAAGTTGTCGGTATCGGGTTTCCCCTTATTTTTCGGGGGCATCCAGTTTTTCCCTCACCAGCCGGGCGAAATCCTCTGCGGGCAGCGGGCGGCTGAAATAATAGCCCTGCATCTCGTCGCATCCCCGGGCGCGCAAGTAATCCAGTTGTTCCACCGTTTCCACGCCTTCGGCGATGACTTGCATTTTCAGGCTGTGGCCGAGATTGATAACGGCATTGGCGATGGCGCCGTCGTCGCGGGCGGTGCCGATGTCCTGGACGAAAGACCGGTC